>JALWBS010000001.1 GCA_027037025.1 Desulfurococcales archaeon
GTAAAAGTCTATGAAATCTCTGGGTGACATTATCCTTAATCCGTGACAATCGAGCAGTATTTTGTCTGTAGGATTACAATTAATCTATTGATTTTTCAGGTAAAAAGTATCAATATTCACCTGTCCGAAAAACTAACCCGACAGGTGAAAAAATGAAACGTTTTATCCTTGAGCAATCTGACGACGAATTCTACACAAGCCACTCTGGTCTGGCACTGGCTGGCCTGTGTCTTAACCGCTATAGCAAGCTCTCACGGGTGATCGGCCGCAAAATGGACAATAACGATAATCTTATTTCCAACATCGATATCCTCCGTAGTTATCTGGGGCTCCTCTGCCTGGGCAAGAGCGACTACGAGGCCATAACCGCTATGCGGAATGACGACTATTTCAAGAGCTCGCTTGGCATTACCAATGTTCCCTCTGCGGAACGACTGCGCCAGCGGCTCGATGAAGGGGCCGACAATTACTTGTCAATCGTGCAAGAATGTTCGGTGGCAATGCTGAAAAACGGCAAGGTACACCTTACCGCCCTTGACACAGGGCATATCCCGCTTGATGCCGATGTTTTCCCTATGGACAACTCCTGCACAAAGAAAGAAAAAGTCAGCCGGACCTACAAAGGACATGATGGATATGCTCCCATTGCCGCGTACCTTGGCCTGGAGGGCTGGTGTCTTGAAGTTGAACTTCGTCCCGGCAGTCAGCATAGCCAGGAAGGTTTTATCCCGTACATGAAGCGGGTCCTCGATAAAGCCAGAACCTTAACCAGGAAAAAATTGCTGGTGCGTCTCGATTCAGGCCATGATGCAATAGAAACCCGTATTCTCCTGCGAAAAGCGGAAAAGGTATCTTACATTATCAAATGGAACCCCAGGCGGGAAGACACCAGCGAACTTTGTAGACGCGCCTTTGCCGAGGGCAAAGTCACTGAACCCAGGAAAGGGAAAAGGGTTGCCCTGCTGACAATCAGGCAACGCCAGATACACGAAGGAGAGACTTATTTTTTCACCAAAGTGGTACGATTCACCGAGCGAACTATAGATAAACATGGTCAGCTTTTGCTTTCCCCGGATATCACCGTAGATGGCTGGTGGACAAATCTGGAACTTCCAGAAGAAAAAATAATTGCTCTGTATCGGAACCATGCGTTGAGTGAACAGTTTCACAGTGAGTTCAAAACCGATCTTGACCTGGAACGGTTACCCAGCGGGAAGTTTGCTACCAATGCCCTTGTAATGGCCCTCGGTGCCTTTGCCTACAATATCCTGCGATTTATCGGCCAGCTTGGTCTGCTCGGTGATAAATCACCGGTTCGGCACCCCGGCAAAAGGCGGCGGATCAAGACGGTTATTCAGGAGTTGATCTACCTGGCAGCCCGTCTTATCAGGAGTGGCAATAGATTAAGATTGCGTTTCGGATACCACTGCCCAGCGTACCAGGCATTTACCGGAGTATATGGCAAGTTGCTGGCAGGCACCTGATAGTTTTCCGGCAGTAAAAAGGCCAAACAATAGGAGAGGTGCGCCTTTATAACGCGATTTTCATCAGATTTTCAA
>JALWBS010000002.1 GCA_027037025.1 Desulfurococcales archaeon
GCTCAAGAGGTAGCTGAAACAGAATCTTTGACTCCCGAAATTCTCTCCCAGGCAGACAAAACCGTTACCATCAAGGAAGTAGGAAAACTTGTTGAGATTACAGACAAGGCACTCCTTACTTCCGTTGGAGACCCTCTTGAAGAAGCTCGCAGGCAGATTGTTAGGGTGGTCAACAGGAAGATTAATAAAGACATCTACGCCGAAATGGTTGCTTATGCTGAGGGTAACTCTAAAGTTCTTGGGGACGAGAACACAGACATCTCTTACTCCCTTATCGCTGATGCTCTTGGAGAGGAGGAAGACTACGAGGATACTGTCAACAACGGCTTCGTCCTTATAGTTCATCCTAAACTCAAGGCAAAGCTCTACAAAGACCCGAACTTTATAGATGCCTCTAAATACGGTTCTCCTGTTCTCCAAACCGGTGAAATTGGACAGATTTACGGAATCCCGGTAGTTACTTCTTCTGTGGTTGAAAAGGTTGTTGTTGACCAGACTAACGGCACATACTACTACAAGAATCTCCTCGTGAGGCGAAACGTTATCGGACTCATCTACAAGCGCCGCCCCCTCGTTGAAACGTTTAGAGACATCGCAGCCAGAACAACAATGATTTCCTGCACAGTCCACTATGCGGTTGGAGCCATAGCCACATATCCTGACGGAGCAATAGAAGTTCGCTGTAAGTAATTTCCGGGGGCTTTAGCCCCCTTTCTCGGGAGGAAAAATGGGAATCCTAAAGAGATACCAGGCTTTAAGGGAAAAGGCTAAAAAGAAGCAACAGCAGAAGCAGAAAACACAGAAAAAGCGCAAAAAGAGGGCTAAGTAATGGCCTACGCCACGCAGGACGACCTTTTGAAGTTTGAACCCTCTATAACCGACTACATTCCAGAAGGGCAGACGGATTTCAGTCCACAGATTACTCTTGCCGAAACTCAGATAAATCTGACCTTACAGGCTAAACAGATTGACCCTGCAAGTGTTCCCGCGGATGAGCTTAAGGTTCTTACCTGTCTGAAAGCCCTCTATTTGATTTTCAATATGAACTCAAGAGATAAAGAAGATGTTTTCTACGCCAAGGCGCAGAGCTACAAAGAGGCTTTTGAGGAGGCGATACAGAACGTCCTCATTGTAAACGACGAAGGTGAAACAGTTAGCACTTCCGGCGGATATGTAGGGCGGGGTTAGAAGTGATAAAGCTTAAAGCAAACTTTGATGCTTTGAAAAAGTGGCTTGCTAAGGAGTCTGAGAAATACGAACCTGCACAGGCGGTAGTTTATCTCTCTACTCCTTTTGAAAATCAGAAAGGCATCTGGCAGCAGTATGGAACCAGTAGAGGCATCCCTCCCCGGCCGTGGTTCGGCGTGAGGAAAGACTTTGAGCCGGAGTTGGAAAAGATAAAACAGCACTGGTTGACCACAGAAAGCTCTATTAAGGAACTAATTCAAGATGTTGCTAATGCCCTGATAGGAAACATAAAAGAGGGAGTAAACAGGCAAACCGACCTCTGGGGTAAGCCTTTTGTCCCGCTAAAACCGGTAACGATTAAAAGG
>JALWBS010000003.1 GCA_027037025.1 Desulfurococcales archaeon
GTCTTGAGGTTCGTGGTGGGAATCTCTTGCCCTCCATAGCCATTCTCCTTATCAATTCCTTGGATACTTCGTACCCGGGTCGGAAGCTCGTTACCTTTACGCAGTCACTATTGTAATCGATTAGGATGGCTGGGATGAGCTTCTTGCCTAAGCGTTTCAGTATCTCTACTCTGTGGTGACCGTTGAGAATGGTCATCGTGTCGATGTCCACGAGTATGGGGTGCTTCAGAACTCCATCGCTGATTATCTGCTTCGCTAGTTCTCTAAGGTGATCCTCATCGACTTCCTCATGTGGTTTCAGAACGTGTATCGGTACGAGGGCTAGCACCCATTGGTTGTGGGGATCTCGGTGGAGAATACGTGCGCTTCGAGGCAACACAATGTTCTCATCCAGCCAGTGATTGGTGTGCTTGGCTATATAAGCACTCGTTTGCTGAGGCTCGAACGCTGAGTTTGAGGTTGCTGAGAGGTGATGCACAGCGTAGAGCTACTGACCAGAGTAGTCCTAGTTGTAGTGCTGTGTGCGCTGGGCTACGTGCTCAGGAAGCGGTTCGAGCTAGACAAGCTCTTCGAGTGTTTGACCAAGGTGCTGTTCTACTTCTCGATACCGATAACCATCTTCTTCTCGACCCTCGACGCTCCCCGCATCTCCGCGCTGATGCAGGGGGTTGCGGCTGCGTTCATCCACATGACGGTTCTGACGATCATCCTCTTCTCGATAGCTTCGAGGCTCAGAGGTTCGTGGATCGACGTAGCTGTCTTAGCGTCGTTACCGAACTCCCTGTTCCTACCAACGCCTCTGTCGGAGATCGTTTTGGGTGGCGCTCTACCTATCTTGCCACACGCAGTAGCTTTCAACGCCGTGCTCGTGATAGTGCTAGCGATCCTATCGATGATGCTCAGGGAATCGATGGGGGTGAAGCTCGTTGCTAGGGTCGTGCCCTACGCAACCTCCTTCGCAGCAGCTCTAGCCCTACGCATCTACGAACCCGTTCTATGCTCATCGCTCTCGCAATCCCTAAGCCTTCTCGCAACCACTACGAACATCATCAACCTCGCGGCTTTCCTCATCGTGGGCTCCGAGATGAGCTTCGTGAAGAGCTTCTCCATCCGTCGAGAGGTTATCTACGTAGCCATCGCTAGGTACGTAGCGTCCCCAGCGATCCTCTTAACAACGATTCTCCTGATTCCTGGGCTCTCGAACGAAATGGTGTTGGGCATGGTGATCCAGAGCGTTATGCCCCCAGCGGTAACCTGCATCATCGTTTCGAGGATGTATAACCTCGATACAGAGCTCACGACCTTATCGATAGCGTTTCTAACACCCGTCTCGACGGCGATAGCCCTAGCCATACCAACCCTAGCCAAAGTCCTTGGGCTCCACCACTAGGTACGCGAACGCCTTTCTCCAACCCACTCCTAAGCAAGAGCTTGGCTAACCTCATCGTCGCCACGAACACCCTTAGGTTAGCCTTCACCCTACCACCGATCCTAGGCTTAGCTCTCCGCGGAGGAGGGTCGTAGAGGTACTCCCCCACCCTGTAGCC
>JALWBS010000004.1 GCA_027037025.1 Desulfurococcales archaeon
CTATCACGTGTCTCCAGCAACCGGTGGATAGCGTGGAGCTACGCGTCTTCGTTGGGAGGATATACACGAGCTTCTCTCCGCTGCGAAGCGTCGAAGCGCTGGCCGTTCTAGGGGAAAGCGTTGTGTATGCAGGTTCTCTCAGGGATGTGGAGAAGACGTTGTGTCGATCGCTTCCCTGCAGCTTCGTGGATCTGAGGGGTGTGGCAGTGCCAGGGTTTATCGATGCTCATCTGCATCTAGATGGTGTTGGCTTCTCGGAGTTATCCATAGATTTGAGGGGTTGTAGAAGCATTGACGAGATGAAGCGCAGGATTGGCGAAGGTGCGAAGAGCTTCGGTGGGAGGTGGGTGTATGGAAGGGGTTGGGACCAGGAGTTGCTCGGTAGGTGGCCGACGAGGTGGGATCTAGATGAGGTTTGCGGAGATAGGCTGTGTCTCGCGATTCGTGTCTGCGGACATGCGGGGGTTGTGAATTCGAGGGTTTTGGAGGAGCTGGGCTTGGTTGAGAGGTTCGGGTCGAGCCCTAACCTCGTGAGGGACGAGAGAGGGGTTCCTACGGGGGTTGTTCTCGAGGAGGTTCTTGAGTTCGTGAGGGACGAGCTTGGGAGGGACTTCAAGGAGGTTCACAGATGGATTGAGGATGGGGTCCGGAAATGCGTTGAGCATGGAGTTACGGGCTGTGCGTGGATGTCCGTCTCGCTACCCGCCTTAGCTACTCTAGCTGAGCTATATAAGCGCTGCGCAACGCCTCCAAGGGTCTCTGTATACCTCGAGCCAAGGGCTCTAGAGGTATTGAAACCGGTGTCGAGGATATGCGTATCCTCTAGAGCGTGCATCGTTGGAGTAAAGATGTTCCTCGACGGTTCGCTGGGTGCGAGAACAGCGTGGCTATCCTCTCCATACAGCGATGATCCTACCACGGTTGGGAGACCGTCTACAAGCCTCGATGAGGCTACGGAGCTCTGTTCAAGGGCTAGGAACGCTGGGCTCGACGTGGCTATCCACGCGATAGGTGATCGAGCGATTGACTGGGCTCTAGAGTTGGCTCGTAGGTTCGGTGCTAGGATAGAGCACGCATCGGTGGTTCGAGATGATCAGCTGCCTAGGTTCGAGAATGTCAGGGTTTCGATACAGCCACACTTCGTTGTCACGGACTGGTGGGTCGATAGGAGGTTGGGTGAGGGGAGGATGAGGTGGGTCTACCGCTTCGCTGAGTTAGCGAAGATAGCTCAGCTAGGGATATCCACGGATGCACCGGTCGAGCCGATCAACCCCCTCGAAACAATCTATGCAGCTTGCTGCGCATCGCCACCGGGGAAGAGGTTGAGCGTGGTGGATGCTCTGAGGCTATACACCGAGGGAAGCGCTAAGATATCGCATCTAAGTCGCTGCGGTAAGCTCGAGCCAGGTTTCTTCGCCGACATCGCGGTTCTCGATAGGGATCCTCTGGAAGTTGATTGCGAAGAGCTTAGGAGGGCTAGGATCGTTGAGACCTACATCGGTGGGGAGAGAGTCCGTAGCTAGGGATCGCTCGTGAAGATCGTTAACCTAGCCGTGGTGGGCCTCGGACGGATGGGGCGTCTCTACGTGGATGTTGTGGCTAGGTGCGTGGAGAGAGCTAAGCTCGTCGCTGTGTACACGTCCTCGAAAGCCAAGTGCGAGGAGATCGCGAAGCCCCTGGGAGCCGCTTGCTACAACGACATCGATGCTCTGCTGAGGGATCCTAGGATCGATGGAGTGGTGGTTACGACGCCTAGCCATACCCACGCAGACGTAGCTCTGATGGCTGTGGAGAGAGGGTTGCACGTATTCGTTGAGAAGCCCATAGACGTCGACCTCTCCAAGGCTAGGAACCTCGTCGAGAAAGCGGAGAGAATGGGTGTTCACCTACTGGTTGGCTACATGAGGCGTTTCGACGAGAGCTACAGGGAGGCGAAGAGGTTGGTGGACGAGGGTGCCGTAGGCCGCGTCGTCATGTACGTAGGGATCTCGAGGGATCCCGAACCACCTCCACCCGGCTGGCTACGCGATCCGAAGCTCAGCGGGGGCCTCGTGCTCGACCTGATGAGCCACGACTTCGACTTGGCACGCTGGTTCATAGGCTCCGAGCCCGTGGAGGTCTACGCCGTTGGGGGTGAGCTTCACGGAGGGGGTCTTGGGGACTACGACGAGGTGGTGACCACGATTAGGTTCGCCAATGGTGCGGTAGCCGTGGCTATGGGATCTAGGTACTCGCCCCACGGATACGACATCAGGTGCGAGGTGCGTGGTACGCAGGGCTCTATACACGTAGGTGCTATGCATAGGCACGACCTCGCCGTGGCGAAGGGTGGTGGGGTGAGCTATCGGGGCTTCGAGTGGTTCCAGAAGAGGTTCCTAAACGCTTACACCGCCGAGATCCAGCACTTCGCCAACCTCATCCTAGGAATAGATGAGAGACCCCTCGTAACGGGTAGAGATGCGCTGATCGCGTTAGCTATAGCGAAAGCCGTGAGGGAATCGCTTACGAGAGGAACACCTATAACCGTCGTCACCTAGCCTACGAACTCAATCCATCTCCTTGCACGGTAATCAACGGTTCTTATAAGTTCCTCACTACGTAGATGCGTGGGGGTGGCATTCTTGGAGTACGTGTTCAAGCTCTCGCCGCCGAGCTACGCCTGGGCAATCTTCGCCGCCTTAGCGTGTGCCCTCGTCGTAGCTCTGCTCCTAGTCATCCTCCCACCCATGACGTTCCGGATCACCGTATCTAAGGATAGGATCGTTGCGGGCGGGTTCATGATTAAGACCATTGTGGTCAGCAGAAACGATGTTGCGAGCGTAGAGATCTCCAACCTGAGCGATGGTCTCAAGCCGGTTATGAGGCTCTGGGGCTACTCGATAGGGCCTATGAAGATGGGTTTCTTCAAGCTGGAGAACGGCGAGAACGCTTTCATGGCGGTGTCGCAGGGTAGAGAGGTGGTTGTGGTGAGGACTAAGGAGGGTAAGCTGTACATCTTCGGGCCTAGCAACATAGACTCGTTCATAGATGCGCTGAGGATATGCGGATGGATTAGGTAGGCACACAGCCTTTTTTCTTCGGTAGATACTCGGCGCTGGGCGAGATCGTGAAGAAGTTCGCTAGGGTAATAGACTACGAGCTGTGCATGGGTTGCTACACCTGTGAAGAGGTGTGCTCCTTCCTACACGAGGAGAAGCCCTTCATCAAGGTGTACGAGGTTTTCAGTGGTCTTAGGAGGCCTATAAGCTGCTTCCACTGCTTCAACGCCCCCTGCATCTCAGCATGCCCAACGGGGGCCATGCACAGGGATGGTGATGGGGCGGTGGTGCTCGATGTTGCTAGATGCATAGGCTGCTTATCATGCTTAGCAGCGTGCCCCTTCGGAATACCTGAGCTCATCGAGCCGGGGTACGTGGTCAAGTGCGATCTGTGCCGAGATCTAAGGAAGAAGGGTTTAGAGCCAGGCTGCGTAGCCATGTGCCCAGCTCGAGCGATTCTCTTCGGCGAGCCTAGCGTTGTGGGTGCTTCGGCGAGGATGAGGGCTTTGGCTAGGATCTCGACTAGGGTTATGGGTCCAGAGAGTGCTGAGAAAGCCTACGTGTTCAGGATGCGTTCATAGCGCTAGGTAGTCATCGTCGACGTAGATCCTCGGAGGAACGATGCGAGCTCTGCGTACGCTAACGTATAGACGTTCGTCTCTCACCAAACCCTTCACCTTAGCGCACGCTTTGCTACCTACGAACAGCTCTAGGTACTCGGTGGGCTTTCCATTCACTAGGATGTCTAGGTACTGCAGCGGCATCGCTCCGTAGCTCTCGTCCTGTAGCTCCTTCCACGGATCGAAGCTGCACATTACCTCTAGCTCCTTGAAAATCTGCACGGTGTTAACAGCCGTGGCAACTCTTCGATGAAAAGTCTTCTTGATCTGCCCAACGAAGGTTCCGCAGATCTTCACGGGGGCTACGGGTCGAGGAGGCTTTCGGTCTAGGGATATGAGGTGTACGTACACGGGTTTGAACCACAGCCTGCCATCGACCACGGCTTCGCGGCCCGCCGCCACTACGGACACTCCGCAGCCTCCGTCGATTGGTTGAAGCAGTGTGTAGCTCTTTGAGGCGTACACGGGCTTCATCTCTATCGCTCTTCCATCACCTACGAAGTGCCTGCAGCTCCTTAGGTACTCAACGAACTCTTTGCTGATCCTAATCACGCAGTTCTGGGTTCTGTCATCGACTCTCCTAGCCTTAGTGACCTCGATGTGCATGTGGGGAAAGTCCCAGCTCATCCCCGGGCTCTTGATGAACCTACCTATGCAGTCCCCAACGACTACCCTATCGCCGGGAATCACCGAAGGCTTGACGTGGCTTATCTTCACGAAGAGCTTCCCACACCTAACAACGATCACGTAGTCCTGCTGCCGGTAGCCTCTGATCCACAGCTTTTCAACGGGTTTGACAAGCTCCACGACCCCCTCAACGGGGGACAGTGCTTCCCCACCGTACTCAGGGCTCGTGGAGATGTCTAAGGCCTTCAGAAAGGCGTGGATCCCCTTCATGCTACAGCCTAAGCTAGCCACCCAGAAACTGCCCGGGGCACATATCTCGACGCCGAAGACCTTCGCCAGCACGACCATCGCTAACCAGTTCGTTTTCCATGCACAAGCAATGGAATGTGGGGTCTTCGCACATATCGTAACAGGAGAAACTATTTATACCCGGATCCGAGCCCGAAGCCTTGCGACCCGATCCTCTCTAATGCTAGGGTTCGATATCGAAGGGTATCTCGAGCAACTGTTTAGATCTCCGAAACCTCACCTTCCCAATCCTTACCCTGCCGATGTACTTCGTCGACTTCGTGTGCTGCTTATTACAGGCGTTTATGTTCCATATACTACCGTCGATATCCCGCACGATAACTATGTGCAGCTCTCTCACATGCTGTGGCACGGGGAAGAGGTCGTATATCACGTTTCCATACCTCTTCTCAGCATCGTCCCTAGGAAGCACCTGCACTTCGATGGGTAGATCCTCCTCGATCTTCTCATTGGTCAACTCCTCAATAGCTCTGATTTCCTCGGGCGTAGGCTTTCTAACGAACTTCACAGTTAACCTACCATGCTTACCACATACGTAGGTGCTAGCCGTCCACATAGCTTCTTCGCCAAGAACCTTAACCACAGCACCCTTCAATACATGAAGCGCCGTATGAGTACGAACCTCATCAGGGTACTCATTTATACGCACAGTTTCTACCCCTTACGATACCTACATCATTGCCTACGTTATTTAACTAAAATTCTCGTCAACTACCTATCTCAGTAATCGTTGAGCATCATAATCACTTTGAAGATTCGAAGGTAATCCCAAGCTGCTAGATGTAAAGCCTATTCAGAGGTTCGCTTAAAGAGATAATAGATATGCTCATAGCATGATTATGTAATTTATATAGACTTGACGTAGATAAACCCATCCACGATGAAGAACTTCGCGGTCACGATCATCGGCACGTTCGTATCACGATCTCGGTAAGGGCTTGAGAAGCGCTTGGAAAATTACCTCTCAATCAAAGCTCTGTTCACATCATCGATCTCGGAACACCTACGGATTTCCACGTTCCTAACACTCCTAAGTACGAAGGGCTTAGGATTGCTCTCTTCGGATTGAGGAGTACGATAATTGTCAAGGTGATGAACTGTGTTCTGATGAGACAAGGATCATCAACACGCAGCTTCTAGGGATAGTTATGATACCATTTTAGTCGATGAGTATTAGAATATCAGTGCTATACTTAGTAACGATACATATCTGGACTCTTCCTTAGGTTCTCGGAGGTTATGAATGAGGGTCTCTATTCTAAATCCCGTAAAGCCTATACCTCGATACGCTGAGAAACTGAGGAGAATCCTAGAGTCCGTGGTAAATGGTGTTGAGATCTCGATAGAGTTCCTTGACGAAGGACCTGAAAACGTTGAGACTCTGTACGACGAGGTTGTGGTAGCACCATCGATTGTTAAGAAAATCGAGGAGCTACGTAGTAAGGGTTTCGATGGTGTGCTAATCAATTGCTTCGATGATCCAGGGTTCGAGGTTGCTAAGGAGATTGCTAAGGTGCCGGTGATGGGCGCAGGCTACGCATCCCTATTAGCAGCTCAGATCCTCGGCGACACCTTCTCCATAATAACCGTCGGGGGCATCGAGAGCCTGAAAGCAACGAAGAAGAGAGTTCGAATGTACGGTTTCTCGCATAAACTCGTCTCCATCTACAGCATCGGTATGCGTGCTACGGATGTGGATGTGGCTGAGAACGAAGCTCTAAGACGAGTACTGGAGCTCGGTAAGAAGGCTCTAACCGAGGACGGTGCCGATGTGGTCGTTCTTGGGTGCACAGCTTTCGCACCGCTCTACCTAAGGATAGCTCGCGAACTCGGTCCGGATCGTGTTGTTGATCCCACGATCTGGGGAGTTAGAATCTTGAAAACCCTTATCGAGCATAGGAAATCGTTGCTGAGAACCGCTGGGAGAGACCATGCTTAGGTTAGCTAAGTTCGAGGATTTCGAGGCTCTGCTCCTAGGAGCTGCCATCTATGCAACAGGTGGTGGAGGAGATCTTGAGAAGGGGTTGAGACTCGTTAAGGAGGTTTTCATCGATAGAAGCAAGAGCGTTGAGATCATGGATTTGAGTGAACTCGGTTCCTCCACCGTCATAGCTTCGCCTTACGACGTCGGTACTACGGCTCCTAATGCGAGGTTGAGGAAACCCTCTAGAGTGGCTAACACCGTTGTTGGAGCTCTCAGAATTCTTAGGGATGGGCTCGGTCTCGAGGTAACAGCTTTCAACCCCGTTGAGCTTGGCGGAGGCAACACCGCTGTGGCTCTCTACGCTGCTGGACTCGCTAACCTACCGGTCGTTGATGGGGATAGAGTCGGTCGAGCAGCGCCTGAGATTCATCAGGATACAGCGGTGCTTATGGGTAGGAAGTGCACGCCTGCCGTAGCCGTGACCCCCACGGGCATCGAGGTCGTGATCCTCGACTACCCCGATGTGGATGACTACGAGGCTCTGCTTAGATACCTATCGATCCTATCAGGTACCCACGTAACCGTGATCGACACGCCTATGAGAATCGATGAGGCTAGGAACGTGTTGATAAGGGGTAGCCTATCGAAGTGCTTCGAGCTCGGTAAGAAGGTTCTCGAAGCTAGGAGGAGGGGATCCTTCGTTCCTAGAATCGTTGCTGAGACCATGAATGGGTGGATCGTTTTCCACGGAATCGTTAGGGAGTGGCGTTGGAGGAACGAGGGTGGGTTCCTCGTAGGGGAGATGATAGTGGAGGGAATCGACGAGTTCCAGAGCAGGGTGCTGAGGTCGTGGATCAAGAACGAGCACATAATGGTGTGGCTCGACGATCAACCCCTGGTGATGCCGCCCGATATATTCACGTTGGTATCGAGGGATGGAACACCGATCCTAAACCACGTAGTTAGGGAGGGCATGGAGGTTTGGGCATCGCAGCTCCAGCACCAGCGGTATGGAGATGCGAGGAGGGGTTGAAGCTCTTCGGCCCTAAGCACTTTGGCTTCAACTACGACTACGTACCTGTCGAGAAGCTCGTAAGAGATCTAGGACTAGCGTAGGATCACCCCATCCCGGGCGGTATGTAGATCGCTGGGACTATCGCTAGAGCAGCAGCGTGCTCCCTCTTAAGATCCCTAACCCTGTTCTTGACTAGCCTCAGCATGTCTATGTACACGAGAAACGTCCTCCCCTCACCAGACCTAATCCTCCAGTACCTAGACACGTCCTTAGCTATCCTCTCAGCACGACTCTTAACAACCTCCTCAACGAGACCCGCATCCCCAGCGCTCGCCCTCTCGATTACCTGCAGCGCTTCCTCGATGCACTGCTCGTAGAAATCGAGCACGGTGTAGTCAGCGATCCTCATATGCAGCTTCCAGCTCTGAACATCCATCTCCTTCGAAGTCCTCACGATCTCGACACCCAGCCTCTCGACTGCGTTGAGAAACCTGTTCCCGACGATCATGAGGGGCGATATGTAGGTCGAGGCCAGGGTCATGGCCTCGGCCAGCATCTTCTCGATACCCGTGGACTTGACGAGGATATCGACGAACTCGAGCAGCTGAGTAACAGGGTACACCAGTTCGCGAAGAGGTTTCCCACCGAGGAACTTCTGGAGCTTCGAACCGAACCTCTCGACCATCATCGGCCCTACGCCGAGGTCACGGTATCGGAACCTCGAGGCTAACCACTTGATGGATTCCTCAACACCGCTCTCCTCGAGATCCGCAGCCACGACGCCGCGAAGGTTCTTGACTATGGCTGCGTAGCGAGCGAAATCAACGTAGCTCACGCACATCCCCACAACCGTACTAACCGTACGAGTATCGAGATTAGCTACAACACTCCTCGCCATGTAGAGCTACTCCTTCCCGCACAAGCTTGCCGAGTCCCAAACCAGCGTGAGGCTCCCCCGAGCCCTTACCTCACTCTGGCTACTAGTACCAATCATACTGCTGAACCGAGGATACTTCGCAGGGATGTGTCCGTATGCTAAGAGCTTTGCGATACACTAGGGAATTCTTAAACTTCTTAAATCTATACCCAGTCTAGGGAGCTGTATGGCGGTTAGTAGGGTCTCTAAGAAGGGGTTGACGAGCATCCCCGCCAGGGTTAGAAAGGCGCTGGGTATCGAGGAAGGTGATGAGCTGGTGTGGGAGGTTGTTGAAGAGCGTGGTGTGGCCATCGTGAAGGTTGTTAAGAATCCTCTCAAGCAGTTAGAGGGGAAGTACAGCGACCCTAACCTGACGTATGAGAAGGTTGAGGAGCTTGCGGATAGACTGGTGGTAGGGGAGCTTCGTGCCGATAATTGAGCTAGACATGCTCATCGCCTTTGTCAACAGGGTTGACGCGCTTCACAACGTGGCTGTGAAGCTCTTTAACGAGGTAGCTCGTGGAAAGCTAGGTAACGTCGCCGTACCCACCTCTGCTTACATGGAGTACGAACTTGTACTTAGATCGAGGGGGTACAGCGAAGACACTGTGCTGAGTGATCTCAACGCGTTTAGAAGGATAAAGAATTTGGGTGAGATACCGCTGACCTCCGAAGTCATTGCAAAGGCGCTGGAGCTTAGGAAAAGGTACAGCATTACGTATTTCGATTCGCTACATGCAGCCTCAGCGCTTCTCCACGATAAGACGGTGATCTCCACGGATAGAGTGTATAGAAGGATAGCTGAGCTGAGAGCGATCGACCCTAGAGAAGCCGTAGATACGTAGATCGCGGGTCGCCACCTCTTAATCAGGAGACTCGTCTACCCTCAACGATTTTCGAGAACCTAATCGTTCTAACGCTTGTTCAGATCCGTTCCACATGCAGAGAAATACCTCTCTTCACCAATCATCGTGGTGACGCGGGATACTCGTCGTTGTTACGGGTGGAGCTGGTTTCATAGGTAGCGCTGTTGTCGAGCATCTCTCCAAGCTCGTGGATCGGGGAGAGGTCTCGAGGGTTCTGGTAATCGATAATCTCTACAGTGGGAAGCTGGAGAACGTATCGAGATTCATCGATGGGTCCAAGACGCTGTTCGCGAAGATCGACGTCTCTAACTATCGAGAGCTGTGCGAAGACCTAAGCCCTTACCTAAGGGAGTTTCGAGGGGATTTCGGTGTCGTGCACCTAGCGGCGATCGTAAACATCGTGGAGGTCTACGAGAACCCAGTGCTCGCGCTGAGGGTCAACGTTGGTGGTACGCTCAACGTGTTGGAGCTCGCTAGGAAGTTCGATGCTAAGAGGTTCGTGTTTGCATCGAGCGTTGCTATCTACGGAGAGCCGAGGTACCTACCCATAGACGAGTCCCACCCCACGGAACCCATCAACCTCTACGGAGAGACGAAGCTCATGGGAGAAAGGTTGGTGAACCTCTACGCGAGAGACTACGGCTTGAGCACCGTGTCTCTAAGGTTCTTCAACGTCTACGGACCGAGGATGAGAGAAGGTGCGTACGCAAGCGTTGTGCACAAATTCATCACCTCCCTGCTTATGAGGAAGAACCCCGTGATCTACGGCGATGGACATCAAACGAGGGATTTCGTATTCGTCTACGACGTTGCTGAAGCCACGGTAAAAGCGCTGCTCGAATCGAGGTACGTAGGAGCCATAAACATTGGTAGCGGTGTGGAGGTATCGATACTAGATCTCCTAAAAACGATAGAGAGAATCCTCGGCTACGAGATCCCCCCAAGGTTCGAACCCCCTAGAAAAGGAGATGTTAGGAGATCCTGTGCCAACATCGCTAAAGCAAAGAAGGTTCTCAGATGGAGCCCGAAGCACGGCTTAGAAGAAGGTCTTAGAATAACTATCGAGTACTACAAGAAGAGGTTGTCAGCGACCGCCTAGTCATCACCACTCAGAGACTCCACCCACTCATCACTATCTCGTTCCATGAAGAACGCCCCACGGTTAGTGATCGCTACCCGTGCTCGGTAGTAGTATCGAGGTTTCGCTCCTCTTCAAACCTCTTCTCTTCAACTCGTTGAGCGCCTCAATGAGCTTCCCCAAGCAACTCTCCTCAGTGTAGAGGATCTTGCCCTCCTCCAGAGCATCGATTATCGTGGGGCAACCCCTCCTAAGCATGTCTAGAGCCTCCTCAAGCGTGTACGGATGTGGTTCGATGGGTAGAGGAACATCGCTGAAAATCTCGAGTATCCTACCAATCCTATCGAGGTACCTCTCCTCAAAGCCCGCTATGATCAACAAATCGAAATCGCTCCACGGACCCCAGTCACCACGAACCCTCGACCCGAATAAAATGACTACTTTAGCGCGCATAGCATCGACGGGTTTCTCAACAGCTTTCCTCAACAGCGCATCCTCATCCACGCTCCACAACCCTCTTCATGTAGGTTTCCCTTAGCAATGCCCTTCCACAGCCATACCTAGAGATTAACTCTGGGGAAGAAGCAAGATCTCAGGGAGGCCTTACCGAAGGGCCCGGTCATCTGTAGTAGGAGTCTTTGGAATAGAGCCTTACCTATGCGGTGGGTGGAACCAGTCGTAGGGTTTTCCGCATCTCGGGTCGTTGTCCCTACCATTGATTTTCATCGGTGTTATCGATGGGTCGTTCCACGGCTTCCTCTCTTCGTCGGGGTTCTGGTAATCGTAGAGTTTCGTGGTGAAGTAGAGCAAGATCGCTGGCTCGGTGCCGAGGGCTTTGAATCCGTGCCAGTAGTGCCCCGGTACTCGTAGTATCTGTGGCTTGGTGTCGCTCAGCACGACCTCGACGAGGTGCTTCGTCTCCTCGTCGTATGCACACACCTTCGCAGAGCCCCTAACCACGAAGAAGTAGTCTACTTGTCCACGCAAGTGTCTATGCCAAGCCCTGACGATGCCTGGGTAGGTTATCGAGAGGTTCGCCTGCACTATGACGTCGTCTCCTAGCAGCTCCTTCCAATCGCTCCTCATGACCTCGTGGAACAGCCCTCTCTCATCTACGAAGCGCTCGATCTCTACGATCCTCACCCCGGGTAGCCACAGCTCCTTTACCCTGCCCTTCAACGGCATGGATCCTCACCCGCTCTTCCTCTCCACCCATTCTCGCTTGAAGAGATCTAGCGCGAGATCCGTGTCGAAGAACCTGGTTCTGAACAGCGCTCTCGCTCTGCTAGTGTCCAAGCTCGAGTCTCGCGGTCTCTTAGCGATCCAGTGCTTCATCTCCTCCATCCTAGCCCCCTCGATCAACTCCGTTGGAAGCCCCAGAGCCTTGGCTATTCTGATCGCGAACTCGTAGCGGCTCATGCGCTCCCCGGCTACGTGAATAGTTCCCATGGGCCTCATCTCCACGATCTCGACGATCGTCTTGGCAAGGAGCGTGTTGTGCGTTGGGGAAACGAACTGGTCTACCAATGCACGTACCCTCTCTCCGCGGCTCAGCTTCTCAGCTACGTACTCAGCGAAGCTCTTCTTGCTCCCACCAACGCCGTAGATAGCGCTGGGCCTCACGATGGTGTAGAGCAGATCGCTCGCCCTAACCAGCTCTTCACCAATAAGCTTCGTCAATCCGTAGTAGTTCACGGGGTTGGGAACGTCGTCCTCTCTATACATCCCCTTCTCACCATCGAATACGTAGTCCGTCGAGACGTAGATCAGGTACGACCTCACAACCCTAGCAGCGCGAACAATGCTACGCGTAGCCTCGACGTTCACTCTCCAAGCGAGCTCCCTATCCCTTTCGCAACCATCGACATCGGTGTAAGCAGCGCAATGAATGATTACGTCGGGCCTAGCCCTAAGTATCAAGTCCTCCAGCAGAGTCCTATTGGTGATGTCCAGCTTGATCTTGACGAGTTTCTCATGCTCAAGCATAACAGGATTGCGATTGTGTATCGCTACTACCTCGTAACCTCTCGATACTAACTCGGCAACGAGCTTACTACCAAGCAATCCACTCGCACCAGTCACGAGAACCCCGACCACAGCAACTCCACCGAGAAACGTAGCTCTAGACATAGACTAAAAAGCGTCCCTCCATCACCATGCTACGCATCGCGGCTACGCAGCAATGCGCAGGATCTGAGGAGGCTATCGAGAATCGATGCCGCTCTTTATAAGTGTGGGAGGGTGCACACTATGGCTGGTGGGAGGTTGGAGTATATACTGAAGGTGGATAGTAAGGGTAGGATCCTGATTCCGAGCGAGGTGAGGTCCATGCTCAATATCAAGGGGGTTGTCTATGCTCGTGTCGTGGATGGGAAGCTCATTATCGAGCCCATCAGGGACCCCATAGACCTCCTCACATCGTCAGTCATTCGTGGGACTAGCGATGTTGAGAAGGAGATTCGGGAGCTGAGGCGGGTAGCGGTTGAGGAGGTTTTGAAGAGGGTTGGGGAGAGATGGTCCTTGTAGAGACCGATGTTGTGCTAGCGCTAGCCTCTAGAGAGGATAGGCATCATAGCGAAGCTGTTGATATCGTTAGGAACATCAAGCCCCTAAAACTATCGCCCTACGCATTGATAGAGCTAGACCTACTCGTACTGTCTGGCAAGTTGGAGGTGAGGATCCCAACGTTCTACGAAGGGCTCGAGAGAGTACTATCTTACTACGGTATAGAGGTGGTTAAGCCCAGACCGAAGCATCTTGAGAAGGGGTGGGAGCTTAGGAAGAGGTACGGCTTGACGTACTTCGACAGCCTACACGCCTCAACAGCGATAATAGAGAACGAGGTGTTGGTGAGTTACGATAGGATCTACGCAAACGTGAAAGAGCTGAAGTACCTTACACCAGGGGAGGCATTGAGCAGATATAGGTTTGGAGGAAGCCCATAACTCATAGCCTCTACGTAGATACGTAATTCGGAAAACGCTTTCCGCAACCTCCGTTACCCACTTACCACCGTCACTATCCGTAGCTCACAACATCTCCCGAGGATCCTCATCACCTTCTCCAGGGCGTGTCTAGTTCGAAGTACTCATCTCTTATCAAGGGTCTCCACCACCACTCGTTGTGCAAGTACCACTCGATAGTTTTTCTAAGACCCTCGATCCACGGTGTTCTGGGTCTCCAGCCAAGGGCCAGGATCTTATCGCCCTTCATGGCGTACCTCCTGTCGTGCCCCGGCCTATCCTCGACGTGTTTTATCAGCGATAGTGGCTTGTTCATGAGCTTGAGTATCGTCTCGACAACCTCGATATTCCTCCTCTCGTTGAAGCCAGGAACGTTGTATGCCTCGCCCTTAGACCCCTTCCTCACGATTACGTCGAGTGCCTCGGCGAAGTCCTCTACGTAGAGCCAGTCCCTAACCTGATCACCCCTGCCATAGATCGGTATGGGCCTGTTGTGCAGAGCCCTTATGATGGTCTTTGGAATGAGCTTCTCAGGGTACTGATACGGACCGTAGTTATTGCACGGCCTAACGATGATCACCGGCACTCCATAGGTTCTCCAGTAGGCTTGACACAGCAGATCTCCAGCCGCCTTGCTAGCAGAGTACGGGCTGCTGGGTCTAAACGGTGCTTCCTCGTCGACGGGCTCCCTACCCCACAGATCTCCGTAGACCTCGTCGGTGCTGATATGCACCAGCAGAGGTACGCCTAGCTTTCTACAGGCCTCGAGCAGTGTGAAGACTCCGAAGACGTTCGTCCTTAGGAAGGGAGATGGCTCGTTGATGCTACGATCAACGTGGGTCTCAGCCGCGAAGTTAATGATCACGTCCGGCTCGAACTCCTTGACAACGCTCATCAGCTTCTCCTCATCACAAACATCAGCTTTTACGAACTTGAACCTCTTGTCGTTCCAAACATCGTGGAGATTCTCGATTCTACCAGCGTAGGTAAGCTTGTCGTAGACAAGCACCTCAGCATCGCTGTACCGCCTCAGTATGTACCGAACGAAGTTGCTGCCCATGAACCCAGCTCCGCCGATGACGAGGTACCTCAAGCTACCTCGCCTCGATAACCACGCGTAGTCTATACCCGTGTTGTTGTAGGTGTTGTCCTCAGTATGTATTCTACTATGTCTCTTCTTGCTCTAGCTAGCTCTTTCACCACGTTTATCAACCCTCTTTTCGATGCGTAGTGTATCTCTATCCTAACGATCTCTCCTCTCTCACCATATCCTATCACTACGTCGTTGTCGAGCCACTCCTCATCCACAATCCTACCCCTCCCCAGCTCTACTACAAGGATATCGGCATCGGGATAGTACTTCAGCACTAGATCCATCTACCCCTCATCCTCCTACGCTCTACTAAACTACGTAGTTTAGAGCTGTATATAGCTGTGACAATCACTATCTCATCACCCTTCTTCTCGTAGACGACCGCCAAATTCTTGGAGTAGTTCAGCGCTACGTACCTATCCGTGAGGGTGTCGTAGACCAACTCGTCCGGTTTGCTGATGGTGTTCGTTATATCTTCTTCCGATATCCCTAGCGATCGCAGATGCTTCTCCAGCTTCTCGAGAACGTGTTCGGTGAAGTGCATCTTCGTGTTGGGGCACGGTATGCTGAATCACCGCTACCACTCTACTGCCGCGTGTTCACCCACGATGAACTGCATACCTCTTGGTCTCCTATCTCTACGCTTAATCCTTGCGTTGGCTCCGATGAGGCTATCCACGATCCTCTCCCCCAGATCCTCCAGCACGACGTTGTCCATGATAACGCTGTTCTCAACCTCCACATTCACCAACCTACAGTTGTCCCCCACGCTCGTGTAGGGACCCACGTAGGTGCTGGGCCCGATAACAGTGTTTCTACCGATGTACGCCGGGCCCCTCACAACACTACCACTCTTGATAACAGCGCCCTCCTCGATGAACACCCGGCCCTCGATCCTAGCGCCCTCCTCAACCATGCCCTTCACGACGGTCTCGCGATACTTGTAGTCGAGGAGCAGTCGGTTAGCCTCCAGAATGTCGTTGGGAGTCCCCGTATCCTTCCACCAACCCCTAACAACCGCGCAGTCAACCCTCAAGCCCCAGTCGATGAGCTTCTGGATAGCGTCAGTAATCTCCAGCTCGCCTCTCCAGCTAGGCTTCAACGTCTCTATCGCGCGGAATATGTGGGGCGGGCGGAAGAAGTATACCCCAACCAAAGCGTAGTTGCTCGGAGGCTCCTTAGGCTTCTCAACGAGTCTCCTAAGCCTACCCCTCTCATCGAACTCCGCCACCCCGAACTTCCTAGGGTCTTCCACCCACGTCAGCAACACCATTGCATCAGCATCGCTATCCGCAAACCTCTTAACGTACTCCCTGATACCCTCAACAAGTACATTATCCCCCAGATACACAACGAAAGGCTCATCACCAACGAAGTCCTTGGCTATGTAGACCGCGTGAGCAAGGCCGTAGGGATAGCCCTGGTAGATATACGTTATCCTAACACCGAGCCAAGAACCATCGCCGTAGTACTCAACCACACGCTCAGGACCAAGCTCACCAAGAATAATCGCCACATCGCGAACACCAGCATCCCTAAGATCCTCCAGAGCCCATTGGGACACGGGTTTGCCAGCGACCTTAATCAACTGCTTAGGGCCCGTATGAGTCAAAGGACGGAGCCTAGTACCAAAACCACCATGAAGCAGAACACCTCTCATTGAAATCGTCCCCACCTTCACTTTCGCGGAATCTTATTCGTAGAGGTATTTGAGGACACTGCCCACCGAGGCTAAGTTGTCGGATAATCATCGTTATCTAGCGAAGCCCTTCTAAACGTGTTGTTGTAGCGATACGTGAAGAGATTGGGTGGAGCTGGTACGATGAGTAGGGTGGATACGGTCATCGTTTGGGTTAACTACAACAGCTCTAAGATACGGGACATCGTGCTGGAATCTCTGCATAGTGTTGCTGAGCTTGATCACGATCGGTGGCTATTGCTAGTAATAGACAATGGGTCTAGCGATGGAAGTTTCGAGGAGATAAAGCGCTTCATAGAATGCCATCCCGTACTTAGGAACCACACTAAGATCATTCGATTAGGATCTAACCTAGGGTTTACAGGTGCTAACAATACCGCGTGGAGATACATTCTTGAAAGGCTTCCCGAAGCCAAGTACCTAGTCATGCTCAACAACGACGCTATAGTATACCGCGATAGCCTTTCGAAGCTAATTGAGTACATCGAGTCCATGCCCCGTGCT
>JALWBS010000005.1 GCA_027037025.1 Desulfurococcales archaeon
TCCTTCCACCAACCACCTCCGGACGTATCTTGAGCGCCCTACCCTTCGTTAGGTAGTTCACGTAAACCTCCTTGATATCGATGGTCGATGGAGCCACTAGGTACCTAAGCTTACCGGATTCGCTTAGACACATCACGTGGATAGTATTGGTCTTGCTCAGCACATCGAGTACGTAGCACTCCTCCTCCCTAATCGGTCGCTGAACCGCGAAGAACTTGAGAACGCCTCGATCCACCCTAGGCATTGAGCTCCACCCTCACAACCCTCATACGATCATTAACATCGTCGTACCGAACCACGATCTTAACATTGTTTAGACACAGATCGTACTCCTCATAACTATTGTAATCCCGATAGAGACCCGGAAAGCACGAGTAAGCGACTAGATCCTCCTTAGACATCTCCTGAAGAACCCTCTCCAAAACCTTGAGCGATAGCTTGAGCCTAGCAACAGCAGACTCGAAATCCTTACCCTCCACAATATCCAGCAGAACATTCATCGCCTTATCCCACGTAATATCCTCACCAACGCTAGCAGCGATCTCAGCCTTGATCCTCCTCAATCTATTCAGAGTCTTTCTAGAGACCGGAATCGTGGAGATCTGATCATTAGCTTTCTTCAACAACCTAACACCAGCACACCCTATCTCTAGGACTCGGTTATATATTTAATTACCTATATAGAATGGAGAGGGTAAAACGTCTAATTAAAAGAATGTCCGCCATCGCAAGTGGTACAAGATTCCCACTATTTATATTTTCATCACAATAACGATGTTAATCACATAAACATCTAGAGCATTATGAATTCAGTAGAGATGTAAGATGCTACGAGAGCCGTACTTATACATGCTTAAACCTTGGTGAAGTACCATCTAGACTTATAAGCTCTCTAACCTCTTTCTACTCGATGAAGGGATAGGGTGATGATGCCAATCAACGCTATTAAGAGGTGTCGATTGTCAATGCTTCCGACATCGACATCAATTCTACCGATATCGCTACTGATGGGGTCTGGATGACGGAAGAGCATACACATCGACATCAATTCTAGCGATATCGCTAGCGACTTGCTCTAGATGTGGAAAGAGCATAGACTTCGACATCTATTCTATGTATATGCCCAGCGATTTGCTCTAGATGTGGAAAGCGTTCCATGACTAGCACTCATAATAGCGTCAAGGAATTCTATCGTCATTTTCTCCTTGGGCTCACCGTAATTCTATAATTTAGTTTCTGAACTCAATTCTATGCACTTCGACAGCCCCACGTACCATGCAATTCTTCATTTACTGACAGACCATTCAACTCTATAGACGTATCAGCAAGGATCCTCATATGTCGATTACCCCCTATTATATATATACAGAGAGAGCGCGCACTCTCCCCACGTAACTCCTTAGGATGAGACCGTGAGCTCTTGACGCTTTCGATGTTTGTGCACCCATCGCTGGAATAGCTGTCGAGTCCCGGCATTTGGCTGTCGAAGACTGACTCTTTCGACTTGTAGACCACGTCTCTCCACATATACATAGAATAGATGTCGAAGTTCATCTCTATATACTTAACAGATTTCTATAGTATCTAATATTCTGGAGTATATAAAAGTGTAGATGTCAATGTTATCTTCTATCTATATCCCACTGATATTCATCATATCAAGGTATAGAATTGAAAGTCGAGAACTCAAGTTCTATTCATTGAAGGTTTGTCAAGTCATAAATGTATAGACCTTGAAGGTCATCTTGTTTAAGAAACTATCGCAGTAGTTACAATTGAGGTTTATACCCCCAGAGTACACTCTTGCAAAGAGGTGAAAAGTGCACCACAGAACTATGTCGAAACAGATGAAAAGAGCAAACCTCCCACTTCAGACCCACTTGTCACGCTGACGAATGAGTTAAACAGTTAGTATCATCGATTCAATTGACATCAACTCTATACAGTACACAGTAATTGTGTATATAGATGACTATGCCATGGATTTGATTCATGTTCAGATAATCGATATAGTTGATATATAAATACCTGCTACTTACCAATCCAAGAATAGAACTTGGTTCATAACCATCGCATATGTTGATAGAATAGATAGTAAAAATGTTAGCTAACCTACGAAGAGGTTCGGTTTTATCAATATTATGCTAACGATCAACTTAAAAACTCAGTTACTGAACCAATAACCGGGTGCTTGGAGCGTGATCACGTCAGAGAATCAAGCCGAAGGTGGAGTGCGGAAGATAAGTTTCAGCGAGTGGAAGAGAAAGACTATGATGCTCCTCGTGAACCTCGCCGCGAGCACGAGCAACGAGAAGGAGAGAAGGGACTTGACATCGCTGATAAACGAGCTATACTCGTTGAGGTACAAAGACATTCCTATGTGGCTACGGTATCTATGGGCTTACTGCGAATATCATAAGAGGTTCGATGTCTGCAAAGAGATAACGTCATTCGATGTCGAACCTAGCTAGAACCATATCTTTTCTTCAGTATTTTCATAGCTATTTGCATATCTATGTACTTGAGCAACAGCTCTTCGTGTTCGTTGAGCTTCTGCTCGATTTTCGCCTCTATCAATGGATCTAGCTCGCTACACATCGACTTCACCTTGTTTATCTCGTTCAGTAGCATTAGCGTTCTCTCTCTTACCGATGATGATAGCATTGACACCGTGGTTAGAAGGTTCATAACTACCTTGCGAAGTCTATAGATGTACGCTATGCTTGGCGCGAACAGGCATAGAGCAAAAATCATGCTAAGTACATCGACCACGTTCGCACCAGCTCAAAGATGGTGTGGTCTTGCTATAAAACGCTGGGTAGTTTCTATACTCAATTAGTTCTAATAGTTGCAGAGATCCTATTATATATCTAATATATAGGAGAGAGCTATGGTGACTGCGCGGTGGATCCGAGTAATCGTTCCGCTTATATATCCCGCTAGATAGATCTGCTCCGGTGTCGCCCGTGTCTAACCAAATCAATTCTAACCTAAACATAGGATCGGTTGAAAACGCATTGAAGCACATCGTCAAGTACCTAGTCATTAAGAAGCTGAGCGGCGATGATACCTATATCGAGGCTATGAAGATGTACTTCCTAAACAACCTTAGTCCGAGCGATATCGCGGTAGCACTCGGAGAATCGAAGAACGTTGCTCACTCCGTTAGAAATAGAGTATACGAGATACTGAACAAGTTCAACGCGCCCAAGTCTCCCACGTTCGTAAGAGAGCTTGTTAGAATCGCTCTTAGATGCATCGAGTGGCTGGAGCCAATCCTCGTTAGAGAAAGGGGTTTGTATAGATGCAAAGTCTGTGGAGCTTGGATAAGCATGGATAGATACTCTAGGACTAGGCACGTAGCTTATAAACATGCCAACCTAGTCAATCGATTGACACGAACAGCGCTGTCCAAGGCGAAGAACCTTGTCTCCAACCACGAAGATATCTAGCGACGATGTTGAGGAAGATCATAGATACGGAATAGCTATTTTAATCTCTCTAATCATCATACCCTTCGTAGCGATCTACCTATCGAAATTCTTTGAGCAACACCTAGAGGAGCTTGAGGTAGTAGCATCGATAATCGTTACGGTAGCAATGATTTTTGCGCTGAGATCAAGCAAGCTAAGTATTCGAAGCAAGATCTTGATAGTAACCCTCGTCGTAGTCATAACCTTGGCGTCGTTCAACGCCACCAGTATTAGAATTGAAGAGATCTACTTCTTAATAGGGTTAATGATAGCGACATGGGTATCGATCTACATCGACACCTCACCAATAGAGTAGCTTTATACTCTCACCTAGTTTGGGCTAGCCCACAGAGCGTTGCGCACACCATCGAGTTCTGATGGGTTTAAACTATATCGATATAGAGAATTCGATGAGAAAGGAATAGAGAGATCATCACCCCAGCTCTCCGGAGCGCGGTATCCTCAACATAACACCGTTTATTTCATTACGGATCTAGAGTGTGTTGGTGACGTAAATGAGCTACAGACCTAGGTCAATAACCATAAGCGAGCTTCGGAAACGACCCATTGAAGAGCTTGCGAAGATACATATGGATCTAACAAGGTACATCGTCGCTATGCAACAAGGAAAGTTTAGAGAAGCCGAGCACATATCAAAGATTCTCTTTTCTGAGCTGGGAACAGAGATAACCAACGTTCTTCAAGCCGATGAAATAAGGAGAGAGGTTCATAAGGTAATCAAGGAGAGAGCGATTGAAGAAGCTAGAAAGAACGATACTAAGATCGTTATAAAGGCTCCATTCGTAATTCCAGATGTTGAAGCGGTTGCGCTATCCTTCGCTGATAAGCTGAAGTATGGAAAGGTGGTTATCGATAGGGATAGTATTCAGATAGACGAGCATGAGATCATGTACTACAGAAGCCATGTAGAGCCTGTTGGGTATGGTATGCATATATCGATCGATAAGATAGGTAATAGATTGGAGCTAAACGGAGAGGTTTATGGGAGGATAGGCGAGGATATAGACTACGAATA
This sequence comes from Desulfurococcales archaeon, assembly GCA_027037025.1. Classification (GTDB taxonomy): domain Archaea; phylum Thermoproteota; class Thermoprotei_A; order Sulfolobales; family Ignisphaeraceae; genus JAADCV01. The sequence continues at coordinate 4,510 of JALWBS010000005.1, forward strand.
CGTGATAGAATCCATGTCGCTCAGAGATGTTAAGAAGCTCATCGACTCTGGGGAGCTGAACATCGATGAGATATGAGAGGATGAATATGCGTGTAGATTCCTTAAGAAGATTCAGAGCGGTGATTTCGAAGGTCTTGACAGATACATGTTTATAATGAGCGATAAGTGCTTGACCGCGTCGGAGTACTGCTTCTTGTTGTCGAACGGAGAGTATCTGAACGTTGTTTACATGACTCCAGACACCGAAGCTATTCTAATAAGAGAGCTGGGAGACGAAGCTGTGAGGTTCCCAATAGTTGAGAAGCTTAGATCCCTTGGTCTGGATGCCTACGTGGATTATATATACCATGCGGCGGAAGATATTGGAGCAGAAGCTGGTGGTGTTGTACACATAGCTTTTCACAAGGATCTAGAGATTAAGAGCGCTGAGGACGAGGTGAAAGCGGCTAGGGAGATCGAGAGGATATTGAATGGAATAGCAAAGATATGGAAAGGTATGTAGCGCTATACCTTCGTATAAAACGATTTATTTATTTTGTGGATATGGTGATCGGTGTTAGCTTGTCGAAGTACAAGGATCTTCATATAGGGGTTATCATCTCTAAGAATCTCCGCATCGTTCCTAGAGCTAAGCATATCGAGGTTTGTCTCGCTCCCATTCCTGAATTCGGCTTTCTAGCTACGCCCAAGGAACTGTGTCAAGATCTCAAATCTATGCGTAGAGATGTTTCTCGTCATATCGAACCGATCTCGTTTGAATCTCCTATACGCGATGTAGCCCGCTTCTTTACCTACGAAATAATCTCAAGAATTGGTTTTCCATCAGCGAAAGTCGAGATGATTGAACCCGATCGCTTCGAGGTAATGCTACGCAGAGCTATATCCACTATTATTAGCTCTAGTTGTGATACTAGCAATGCCGATCCTAGCTATGTGCTATACGTAGATGGGGGAATCAAGATTTACCCAGCTGTTAAGATTGGTAAAAGCGTTGCTACTCTGGTACCCATGGTTATAAGCGAGGAAATTGCTGAAAAGATACTGAGCGCAACCTTCTTCTTCGACCTAGAAAGAGCCTTGCGGCAACAGTTGCTTAACATGGATCTCATACATGTTCTACACATTCTTCATAGACCAGCATCTACATCGAGCTTAGAACGTGTACTACGCGAAAGACCGTTACCTAGAGAAGAACTCGAAAAACTTCTACAGGTCTTTAACATCGCTAGGAAGCTTAGCCAAATCAAGGAATGGTTCAAACATACCATCGAGATCAATAGGGGAATTTCGACGATCGTCGACGCACTGAAATCCATTACGTCAGTGGTTCTCTTCGGTAGGTGCTCACTAATTAAGTATATTAGCTCCAAGATCTGCTCGTTGCTAGATCTACTAGATTTCGATTTGTATAAGGGATACCTCACTCCAAAAACAATCGAGGGCATAGAAGCGGTTGCGAAGATGCTTAAAGATATCGGTATCGAGGTACGCAAACCGAAGAAAATCAGGAACTTGGAAACCGCCCTACGCACAACGATGGAGATGATTATGAACTTTGCTTCGTTCTTAACTAAGCTATTTAAAAACGGCTATTTCATAGCTACGAAGAACAGCATTGGAGAAAGAGTGGTACTACGGTTTCTAACTGCGTTGAGCAACCTAGCAGACTCTGGATTACCTATAAATCCCAACGATCTGAAGTACTCTGTCATAATCGTAGCTCCAGAATCGATATACGTAGAAGTTTCGACATCTCCTATTAACTTCATTGACGCAGTTATAGACTACCGCAATGGTGTAGCTGATATAGTCTGTACTGGCAAAGCGTATCGTCAATACATTGCATCACTTATACAACGCTTAATTCATCCGAAGGAAGTGCGCGAGGTTAAAGATCGTATAGTGATAGAGTTCGAGCCGTCTCCAGAGAACGTTGAGAAGTTGTGTGCGGCTTTAGCTACTATGATGTCTTTCGATGCTAGGTGGGAAGAGATATCGTTAGAAGCGCAGAACGCCGCAGAGAAGCTAATCAACGAAAATCCAGAGAAAGCTCTGGAGATCATATCTAGGGAAATAGGTGTTTCACTAGATGAGCTGAAGAGATATGCAAAGAAGATCGCTTTGATCATGTCCTCAGCAACGCTTGAAGAATACGAGAAGTGGTTTAAGAACGAGGTTGTCGAGACCTCTATATCTGTAAGTAGAGAGCTAGAAACGTTATCTAATATCCTATCTAAGTACTTATCTAAGGTTAGGCAAGGAAGTCGATAGCTTGCTCAATCTCAACGTTTATTTATCTGTTCTGTATCTGAGTAGCTACGAGTAGGATTGAGGTGGGAGCGTGTCGGAGGATCAAAACATTTTGAGGATAGAGAGGAGGCGCAGGAGGAAGAGGAAGATCGAGATCATCGATAACGTGGTTGTGCTCAGAAAGAAGCTGGAGCACTACTTCGATCTACCGATAAACGTAGCTACGTGGGCTAAGAAGAACCTAGATGTGATAGATTGGCTAGTCTTCGATTCTCCAATAGCTAGCAGGTTGAGGAATCCGTACAGCGTGCGAACGCTCATAATCTTGCTCTATGCTAGGTCGCATGACATTCCGATAGCTAGGATATCGAAGTTGGTGAACATGGCTCCAGAACAGCTCTATAGAATGGAGAGGATACTGGATAGGTGTAAGATCAAGGACTTGGTCTACAACATACTTCGCCTTCGCAGGTGAAGGCGCTCTCCTTGGAGAGTCAAAGAAATGTATTTTTACGTCGGTTCACGTAGGGATTCACAGGTTTTATTGAATGGGTCTGAAGCGTGCGGGGATATATGGCGGAAACGCGCGTTTTCACGGAGGTGCGGGGAGCGTGTCGAGCGGGGAGATCGTGCTGGGCTACGCTAGGGTGAGCATCGCGAGGGAGGATCTCGCCAACCAAGAGACGGCGATTAGGGAGCACTGCGAGAGGAAAGGCTACCGCTTGCTGAAGGTGTTCCACGACGTGGTGACCGGCACGCTCGACCCTATGGAGAGACCCGGATTCAGAAAAATGATTGAGTACGCGACCGAGCTGGGGATTCACAAGGTTGTTGTATTCGATGTTTCTAGGCTTGGTAGGAGACTCGTTGAGGTGGTTAGGGCTCTCAGCGAGTTGTATAAGCGTGGAATAGTTGTTGAATTCGTTAGGCATCCCGAGCTCGACACAACTAATCCGGTGATATACAACACGTTGATCCTCGCGTTCACGCTAGCGGCTGAGCTGGAGAGGGAGGCGATGAAGGAGAGGATGGAGGCGGCTAGAAGAGCCGGTAAGAGGGTTGGTAGGAAGCCGACTTCGATTCCATGGGACTTGGTGGAGAAGTACCTTTCGAGGGGGCTAAACATTAGGGAGATATACAAGATCTTGATCGCCGACGGCTACCTGCGATACAAGCAACGTGGTGAGGAACGTGTTCTGAGCTACGAGCAGTTTCGTAGAAGGGTAAAGGAGTTTATCGAGTCTAGGAGGCGGTAGAATGGTTAAGGCATTGATAGAGGTTGAGTGCCCCAAGTGCCGAGCTATACACATCGTCAATCTAGATAAGTTCGAGAGCAAGATAGCCATTAGCTGTAGCTGCGGAGCGCTGTTCGTAGTGAAGGTGTCGATCACTGTAAAGGACTTCAGCGAGCTACTATCGATGCTAAACGAGTTCGAGCAGTGGCTTAGAGAGGAGAAGAAGCTTGCTAAAGACACCGCTAGAGCGTATGCTAGAAGCATAGAGAGCTGGATACGTAGAGGTAGCTACCCTAGATGCACTGCTCCGTTCGATCACTTCAAAGAGTTTCTAGAGAAGAAAAAGGGTTGGAACCCAGCGCTAGCGAGGTACGCACTCGAAATCTAGCTCTTGTTCTTGTTCTCTATCTCGGTCTTAGGACATATCCCAAGTTCTTTACAAGCTCTCTCTATCACCTCTTTCTTAGATTTCAATCCGTATCTAAGCTGGATCTCGTACAGCGCATTCTTTATCTTACCCACCTCGGGACCGGGCTTGACTCCGTAGAGCTTCATAACTTCGTAGCCGCTCACCAAAGGCTTTGGCTTCGAGAGCATCTCCTTTGCGTATCGAATAGCTTCCGAGAACAGCTTTGCGTACTCTGGCGCGTCAGCCATTGCAAGCTCTAGAATGTTGATCGCTAGCTTGCCGTGTTTAGCCACTAGCTTAGCCGCTATCTTCCTAGCGTCGAGACCTTGCTTAGCCATTGTGAGCGGCTCCATGTGCGCGCGGATAATCTCCTTAACTTCCTCTATCAGCTTCGACGGGCGTCTCCATCGTCTAAGTATCTTCTCCGCTAGTTTGGCGCCCGCAACTTCGTGACCGTAGAACGTTACCTTTCCACCCATCTCCCTCCTAGTAATGGGCTTAGCCACGTCGTGTAGCAAAGCTGCTAGCTTCGTCACGTAGTCGGCGTGCATCTTATCCAACCTTTCGAGAACCTCAAGCGTGTGCTCCAAAACCGTCTCTCCACGATGGTGCTCGCCAAATCCATGTCTTGTGCGAGCCATCTCTCCGAGCTCTGGAAGAATATATTTGTAGAGACCGGTTTCGTACAGAAGCTTAACGAATAGAGCGAAGTGATTGGTTTTAGCCGCCTTAACGATTTCATCTCCAATCCTCTCCCAGCTCACGTACTTAATCAGCTCGGTGTTGCGCTTAATTGCCTCCAGAGTCTTTGGATCGATTCTGAAGCCTAGCTTAGCAGCGAACCTTAGAGCCCTCAGCATGCGGAGAGGATCTTCGCGGATCCTCTCATCGGGGTTACCAACGAAGCGAATGATACCCTTCTTAAGATCCTCTAAGCCACCGACGTAGTCGATAACATCGCCGTTCTCGTCCATGGCAAGCGCGTTTATAGTGAAATCCCTCCTAGCAACGTCCTCGGCTAAGCTATTCGCAAACTCGACGACGGCGGATCTCCTATTGAATTCCTGTGCATAGAACTCCTTTCTGTAGGTAGCTATCTCGATCTCTCTCCTAGTAACTGGATTAACTACGGAAACCACTCCGTACTCAATACCCTTCGGAACCACTATCCAGCCAAGCCTCTCGAAAATCGTGAGAACCTCCTCCGGTCTAGCATTGGTAACAACATCGTAGTCGTTAGGCTCGATACCAAGAATCAAATCCCTTACGCACCCACCAACGAGGTAAGCTTCGTAGCCATGCCTCCTCAGTATATCCATAGCCTCCCTAACATCGAAAGGAATCCTAACGTTTCTGAGCTTAACAACGGTGGGCTTCGACAACACCATGCCACCGAGAAGCTGAGGAAACAAGGAAACAAAAGGATTTATGTAATGTATCCTTCGTGCTTCTACTCAAAGTATATTCTTGTCCCTATCTTGACTTCGTCTATGTATTTCAGATATATGAATTCGTAGTATAGCTCGGCGACTATAGTCCATAGAACGACGATTAGGGTGGGTACTATGCTTATCGCGGCTATGCTTAGGAACACGGTGTTTTTGGTCGAGAACCATAGTATGGGTAGCAAACCATGGAAAGCTACTAGCATCGTAGCTAGGAATCTTAGGCTGGTGGAGAACATGACCGGAAACGCGTAGAGTGCGTATATCGCTATCCCTATAATCACCGGGGTTCCATAGCTATAGACGTGGGCAACGGTCTCGATAACGCTCTTCGGATCCGAGAGGTAGATCCTTAGTATATATATTAATAGGTATAGGAGCCCCGCCGTCGCGGCGATACCAACCCCTATAATGATGTTCGGCACGCGTTTAAGCCACGATCTACGCTTCTCAGCTCTTCTAACCCTCTTCCTACGGTACACCCTCCTCTTTCTACTCCTTCTCATTCTTCTCTACCCCTACCTTGGCTAGGAGCAGAGAAGCGACCGAAACCACCACACCAGTAAAATGGGTATATAGAACTAGAGTAGTAATCCTATTCTCTATATCTACGCTACCCAGCCCCGTTATGGGGAAGCCCTTCGTAATCGTTTGGCAAGAAACATGTTCGCAGTAGTTCACGTACATCATCGTGGCGGCGGTGGCGGCGCCCCAAGAGCACAGCATTATGAAGCATGGAAAGTCCAGCACTATTAATGAGATCACGCAGGAAGCGATAGTGATCGGCACGGGATCTAGATGTAGAAGCATTGCAACTATATTCAAAATCATTATTAGGATTCTTGCAACGGATATGCCTCTCTGTAGCACTTCTAGAACATTGAACGATTGAATGTTCGTAACCATCATATATGATACCTGATTGATATATAGATACATAAAAGTATTTATTTGTGTGGGTATAACAATGGTCAATTAATTCAGCTAAATTTATCTATACACTCGGATGCTTCAACAGTATAGCATGTCAGTGATTTCAGTGTTCTCCAAATGGTTTTGCTCCTCTGTATTACCTTTTCGGTGGGGATACATAAGATTTTATTTGGTGTTGATCTAGAGCATACTACTTCAGCGTCTTTCTCTAGGTATCTATATATCGGTGAGTATGGTATTATCACCGTCTTTGCTCTTAGTATCTTAGCCGCTATTCCTATAGCTATGGGCTCTCCGATCACTACGATTCCGCTCGACGAAAGTATCTTTCCTGCGGCTAGGATCGAAGCCGTGAATCTGTGGATGAGGGCGAAGTAGCCCATTACATGCATCTTCGTTGAGAGGAAGTCTGCTCCGGTAAAGGTTCTTACAAGCGTTCTGAACACTGCTCTTAGATCGCTCGCTCTCTTCTTTGGCTCGGTCACGAGTATGAAGTCGTAGAAGTTGTAGATCCTCATGGTCACACCGTTAAGAAACCCATTTTGTATAGGGTGGCTTGAACGGCGGTTCTTATAATCGTTATGGTTTTTATCTTCGCGAACCTTTCCTTGTCTCTTGGGTGCATTACCCGTACTTGGTCTCCCAAGATGTTGTGTAGGTTCCTCATTATCCAGTTGAATACCTCGTCGAATAGATAGAGCTTTTTCCTAAACTCTCTCTCAGGTGGTCTAAGCATTGGGAACTCCCTTCTCAGGATCTTGATCACGTTATTTACGTACTCTGCTTGGGCTGAGGGTATCCAAGTAGCTATCGCGGCTACCTCGGTCTCCATTCTCCTAGCTATCGCCTCCTGCTGTTCGAGTGTTGGAGGAGAGCTGAACTCTATTGCTAGTAGGGTCAGTATCATGGACTCTATGAAGTTCCTTCCCAGAACAAGTCTATGTCTTGGTCTCTCCTCGGTGCTCATCCTTTCCAACCTTCTCCCTCAGCTTCTCGATCTTCTGCTCCTCGATTTTCGGCTGTAGCTCTAGGATCTCCGACACGAAGCTCAGCCTCCTCCTACCTAGCTCCCTCCTCGACTCCACCATGTTCATCCAGATTTTGTTCGGCATCTTCAGCGTCGGTATGTAGGCATCGATCATTATCGGTCTCCTAGTCCTCCTCCTCTCGTACTCGTCCCTTCGATACACCTTCATCAGATCGACTATGAACCCATCGATCTCCGCCTCGGTTGCGTGGATAACGATATCGACTATCTCCCTCATCCTAGACGGAATGGCGTTGAAGTTCCTCGCGGTCATGATCAGCGCTCCGCACCAATCCTTTAGCTGGTCGAGGACCGAGAAGAGGTAGACCCAGTACATCTCCCCTAGATGCATCCAGTACTTCGATATCTGCGCACCTACGTCGTCGAGCAGTATGACTGGTGCCCACTTGCGGTTCTCAACAAGCTCCTTAGTGAAATCAACGAATCTCTTCGGGTTGAAGAACACTAGGTTTGATACGTAGGAAATCGCGGTTTGGTAATCGTAGCCAATAAGCATTAGCGCACCTATCATTCCAGCAACTGCGTAGCTAGTCTTGCCGCTCCCACCAACGCCGACGATCGCTATGGTTACGTGCTTCCATAGGTTCCTCATTCTCAGAACTATTCTCTCCGCGATCAACGACGCGAGCAGGCACTTCGGCGCGTACTCCTCCATGGTTATGCTAGGATCTTCGTATCTATGCGTCGGTAGAAAACCGTAGTAGTTCTCCAGCGTCGCAACCATCTCTCGGTAGTTCAGCTCTTGATACATTCTAGCCAGTTCGAAGCACATTCTCTTAACTTCGTGAGCGTGGTCGAGAACCTTGGTAACTATGTAGCCGACACCGCTCATCCTATCCATGAGAACCATCATCTCACCCTGATTACACACCCTATCTCTATTTCTTTGTCTAGCTTGTGAAATATGCATGCGTACCTAATCGGAGGGGTTATCGCCTCTCTTATCGGGCTGATAATGTCGTCGGCTACGATTGCTGAATCGGCTCTCGATCTAATCGCGTCTCTATAGGTCTTGAAAACGGGTTGTAGTATCGGGTGCTTCCTAAGTATCTTGCTGTTCAGATCCTCGGGGCACGTATCTATCGTGGGTATCCGTACGTAGATCGATCTCCAGACGAAGCTGGAGGAGCTAACCAATCCTAGGAGTAGCGACATGTCTATGTACATTCTAGACCTTGGTGGGAGGCATATACCGAACTTATCGCCTATGGAGACGTAGTAGTTGCCGTACCTAGCCTCTCTACACGTGAAGCCGTATTTCTTCAATAGCTTGACGCGCTTGAAGAGTATCGCAATCGCTTTCTCGGCGCAGAGCAACCTTCTTAGCTCTAGCCACCTTCTTATCCTAGTCAATATTGCTGAGGTAAGCAATCCGGCAAATTTCCGTATCTTGGATATTACCTCTCCCAGTTTCAATGTGCTCACCTAAGTACGGAGGCTACGATGGCTATTGCTATAGCCATTACCAGAGCGAACACCACAGCGTATATGATTATCCTCGATCTCTGCTCAGCGTATCTAGTCAGTATGTTGGCTACCCTCTCAAGCATTTCGTGGCTCCTCATAGCGGAGAAGAACCTCTGCATGACGGAGCTAGCTCCCTCGATGTTCTCCTCTATGAGCTTCTGCAACAGTCTAACGGGCTTGATTGCGAAGTTTATCTTTACGTTTGGAGTCACCTTTATGGATCCAAGAGCTTCGGCAGCGTAGTTGTATAGATCCGTGAGAGCGTCTAGAACGCTCTCCTTATCCAAGTTTATCGCTCCCTCATCGGCGTTCTCAACCATGAACATGTCGTATATCGTTCTCCCGCTAATCGGGTAGATAACCATCCCCTCCCTAAAGCCTAGAACTACGTCCACCGATCGCTTTCCAGACGTTGCTTTGTATACCCTAGCCTTGGGGTGCATGATTAGGAACGACGGTTGCTCGCCGCTGATTACGTATACCCTATCGGTTAGCTTAATCGCTTTCTGCTCCTCTATCGTGCCCCGGTTATCGTCTATTATAAGCACGTGGGTGACCGACGGTAGCATTCTACTCGATTTCATGTATAGCACTATCAGCACTAGAGCAATCATGAACCCGATGACGGCGACTATGATCGTTACCGGGTTTATCGCTCCAAAGAACTTGAAGGCGTACGACAACGGGTTTGGAGGAGGAGTTCTAGCTACGTGAGTGGCGTGCGTCGCTATGTGGTGAGTCGTCGTGTGTGGGGTAACCGGCTTAGGTACGGTGATGGTTACGGTTCTAGGCATTCGAGTCCCTAGAACCAGTCAAAAAAGGTTTTATTTATGTCACTCTCCGAGTGCAAGACTCAGTTCGTATGCCTCGTCAATGATCTTATCGATCTCCGGCGGCGGAGAGATCTTGTTGAGTTCAAAAACTATGTCTTCCTTCGATAGCTCTCCCGACGAGAGCTTCTCTCTCCATTCCTCCTCTATGTCTCTCACCAACGTCGATAGGTACTGCTTCATAAGGGGAGGAGCGTACTTCAGAATCTCTCTGAGTTTCTTCAATAGGTTCTGGAGCCTTGGAGGCAACGGTATTCCTAGTCCAGCCGCCGCCTCCAGCTCCGGGTAGATCGATTCTATCGCTAGCCCGACATCGGGATAAACATGGTTGTCGTAGATGAGCGCTACGAATGGTGTTGGTAGCGATAGTGGCTCCGAGTACTTGAGGGCGAATATGAAGCCTATCGGAATATCTCTGTTGGTGATCAGCGCGCACACCTCTACATCGGACGGCTTTACGTTGAAGATCTTCTCGGCGATCTCAATGATGTCGCTCCTAATGCTCTTTAGCTTATCTCCCGTGCCGACGAAGACCGTTGCGGATCTAGTCTTCATTTCATCACCGGTAAGATTTTTGAAGGAGGAAATATACGGTTTTTTGGATGAGTAAATGGCTGAAGCTAGGCGAAGACCCAGTCGAAGGGCTGAGCGAGAGGGGGAGGGAGCTAGGGGCATAATAAGGGTAGAAGCTGGTTTAGCGGAGGAGAACCTCTTCAAGCAACTAGCTTTGCAGATACTGGAGGCGTACGCACCGGAAGAGTTCGAGACGCGCATAGAGTCGATGCCTAGGATGGTTGCCAAGCTCGTTCACATAATCACCAAGGAGTACTTCTCCACGCCTCTAGGAGGTCAAATACTTGATCCTAGGTACTCTAGAGACATAGTCATCGACCGAGTGTGCCAGTTCATGGAGGTTCTCCTAAACGTTCATAGGAGATACATAGAGGAGTTGCTACAGAACATCCAGTACAAGAAGATGAAGGGAGAGGAGTTTAGGGACGAGCTTGCTAAGATCCTCAATAACTTCAAGATAATTTACATAGTTGCTAGGGAGCTAATGAATAGGTTGTTGGTGCTCAGCCAAATCAATCTACCTGCGCCGGTTAGACCTCCGCTAGCCAATGTTAAGCTTGGCTTCGAAATAGTGTAGCTAATGAAGCACTAGTTCAGAACTGTTTTTAGACCCCCACCCGGTACTTTAGCTAGGTGAGCCTATGTCTCGCTACAAACCGATTGCGGTTAGGTTACCCAACTACATGGTTGAGGAGATGGATGAATTGATACTGAGAGGCATTTTTAGGTCTCGGGGAGAGGTGATTCGAACGGCTCTTAGGCTACTGTTCTTCAGCTTGGAAGAGGTTGGAATAGTCAAGCCTAGGTACGGCTCCGAGCTTGAGAGGAGGAAGAGCAGTAAAAGTGATATAGATGTGAACGTGTTTAATCTGGGGTGATCCCCGTGAAGCTCTTCCGGTTTAGGAAGAGGAAGAAGAAGGAAGAGTATGTAGATCCGTATGGCTGGAAAACCGTGAATGCCTACGTCGTTAAGTACAAGGTTGTTAATGGCAAGCTGGTTAAGGTGTACGAAGGTAGGCGGAAGATTAAGGTGAACGTACTCGAAGAGAAGCTTATTGATGAGCTAGCTGACGAGATCGAGAGGCTGGCTTGGTCTTTCATCTAGCTCGTTTTATCTCGTGCTCTGTATCCATTGAATCAGTTCTTCTGATACGTATCTAGTGCTAACTATTGTCTCTAGCGCTAGCTCGAATCGATCCCCGTTCAGCATCTTCATAATCTTCTCCTTTACGTCGCTGGGTATCTCCACGGAGTAGAACCTTGAAACGGCTTCGACTATGTATCTGCGCTCGGCTAGGTAGGTTATGTTCGGTAGAGTGAGAGCCTCTATCTTCGGAGGATCCTTGCCTATCACTATGACCGGAACCTCGGCGTTTAGATCTATGAATCTAAGCACCTCCTCCGGTATCGACGATGGTGTTATTATCGCGCTGTTGTAGACGTTAGCCATGTGAATCGCTTCGTCTACGTACCTATAGTCGGTTATGACGATGCATCCCTTTCCAATGGTTGCGAGGTAGCACGCGATTATCGCTAGACCTATTCTCCATGGGTACGGAGCCCAGAACCTCGATGGTCTCTCCAGCGATTCTCTCGGTATCAACCTCTCTAGGTCTTCCAGCTCCCTTATTGGCTCGGCAACGATTCTCTTGTACCCTCTTCCGCTTCCCCCTAGCTTGGGTTGCTTACCCTCTTTAATGTCCTTGATAGCCTCCATGATGTTGCTCATCGGCTCTCCTGCGTTCACGAACTTCTTTGCTAGGTCGTGAATGTCTCTGCGGTTACCTAGGTAGAAGCGAAGCACAAACTCAACAGCTTCTAGATCTGGGAGAGGAAAGATTATTGGTTTGCCCAGCCTACCGCTCCGCTGAAAGGCTGGGTCTATAGCACTTGGAGAAACGTTCGTTGCCGCGAACACAACCACCTTTCTATTCTCGTTGGATAGCCTCTGAAGCTCTTCGAACATGATGTTCTTTATGTTCAGCGATATCTGCTCAACCTCCGGAGATCCTCCGAGCCTCCGAGCCCCGATTATCCACTCGGCGTCGTCGATTATCGCTATGCACGGTTCGCTCCTCCTAATGTTGTTGAAGAACTCTCTAGCCGCCTTCTCGCTTTGACCCACGTACATGTTGAGAATCTTGTCCGGCGAGAACTTCATTACGGGCAACCCATACATCTCCGATAGTATGTTCATAAGCGTTGTCTTTCCACATCCCGGAGCACCGACTAGGAGGCAACCGATGTTCTTCGGTGCTCTACCCGTTGCTATCGGCTCTATGTACTCCTTAACTATCTCGTGAATCAGCTTCTTTGGGTATACGAAGCACTGATGCCTATCCTCGTCTATGAACGCGATGTTGTTCCTCAGCTCGACTACCTTGAACCTCCTCCTCTTAACGCACTTGATCTTCGTAGAGGGGGAGACTATGCATGGAGAGGGGTTCGCCACCACGACGAAGCATCCATGTACGGTGGATCCCTTGCTAACCTCGAACCCTATCGGTATGGATACGCACAGCTCGCCGCAGTCGATGTACACGAGGTTGCAGAGCGGAGGCATTCTACCTCCTACGACTATAGATGAAGATCGCTAAGATAAGCGCTACGAATGCTATTATAAGCGCTATGTTATAGATATTGATCCAGTTACCCAGCTTGCTCTCTATATAGAAATCGCTTCCTACGTCAGCCACGTGCTCGCTACTCAGCTTCTGAGCGACTTCGTTGATCGCCGTGTTGGTAATGAAGAAGACGTGGGATGCGAAGGCTAAGAAATAGTAGATGGCTATAGCGAAAACGAATACGAATATGATTAGCGTTAGGTACCTCATGCTACTCCTCCCTCACTATCAATCTCTTAGCAACGTATAAAACAACGAAGAGAACCACTCCCATAACGAGCGCTCCGACCAACGTAACTACAGTCCACTGTAGCGTGGGTACATATCTAGAAGAAACGGGTTCCCACGGTAACCGTAGCTTTAGTAGGAGGTAGCACAGCTTGTATGTGATTATCATCGCGAAGATTAGGCATCCAACTACTAGGAGCTTTATGAAGTCTCTTGCGAACCCCACTCTACCACCTCATCTCCAGCGCTATGACGATTATCGACAGCGCTATTAGGAGCGCTATGGAATAGGGGCACGAGAGTATGTTCGCTATCCAGAATATGATTGCGTTGAGAATAGATAGAAAGCTGTTGAAAATCATTCTTCCCTGCGTATGCCTATCGATCTCGTTCATTGCATAGGTTGTTTGGTAAGCAAAGAACCTCAGTACGTAGACTATGATGGAGAAGGATACGAGGGCTATGAGCGCGACGAGCATAAGCTTTCCAACGCTCCACTTCTCGTTCCCCATCATATCAGCCTTAACCTCTCCCTCTGCACTCCAGCTCCTCCAAACCCAGCTCCTCCACCAGCACCTATTCCTAGGCTGGGTATAGCTATTTGCACAGTGATCGGCGCCTGTGCCTGCGGTGTGGTGCCAGCCGATCCGTACTTTGTTGGTGTCGGAGGTGGTGGGAGTACTGGAGTTGTTAGGTGGTATGGAACCGACGTTACTTTGGGCACGCTTATCGTTCCTATGCGCGGCACTATCGATGTTGGTACCTGAATGTTTATCGGTGTTATTACGCCTACGTCCACGCCGTTGATGTTTATCTTCGGTATCCTTATCGTTAAGCCGTTCAGCGAGATGTTGATCGTCCCAACGATTTTCGGCGCTAGCTTGCTCAGATCGCCGACCGCTATCACTATCGGTGTCGTTATCTGGGGTAGCTTAATTGCGAAGAGGGGGACGACGCCTATGTCCTTGAACGCCTCCGCGATCTCTGTGGGTAGGCTAGCTGGTTTTGCCATGGACACGATCTCTTCGAATTCCTGCGGAGAGATCATGAACTGTTCAGCGGCTCTCAACTCGCGTTCTCTCCACACCATCAGCGGGTAGATCATTGCTAGGAACGGTATTGCGTCTAGGAACCTCAGCGCGTATCTCAGAAGAGATGACACTCCGCGTCTTATCACAATGACTCTGCTAAGATCATCGAACTCCGGATCTATCTCCCTAATCACATCGATTGCTCTCTCGTGCGATAGCTCGTCGAAGATCTTTCTAAGATGCGGATCCCTCTCGATGACTCTCCTCAGCTTTGGATCGATCTCCACAGTAACGTCTCTGTACCAAGTGGCTTTCCTACCTCTCCTAGCTATGATGTGGTTCCGTACCCTAATCTCTATGTATCCAGCGTTCGGTATCTCAACTCTCCAGATAAGCTCGGTTCCGTCTCTCAGCGGAATCATTCTCCTCTTAACAACTATTCTCAGACCATCGATTGTTACTATCCTCGTGTCCCATCCCTTGAGTAGCTTCTCGACCTCGAACGCGATTGATTTCGGAGCCGCTATCATGGTTCCTTCGCGTACGGTTCCAACCTTCTCGATCACGATGTAGTTGTTCGGGATCTCCGGCTCTTCCTCAACGATTTTCTCAAGCCTTCTAGCGACGAGCGCTAGATCCTCCGCTAGATCTCGCGCAATGGCAAGTTCGAGCTTTCCGCTCTTGGTAAGCATCCTTATCCTATCTATAACGCTTCTGAGCCCAGCCAAGATCCTGTTCTTAGCCTCGATCGTTATCGGCACGTACCTGAGCTCGCTCTCTATACTTTCTAGCTCCCTCAGTAGCTTAGCGATCTCCGTCCTAGACACCGGTTCTCCCTTCCTCATCTTCTCAACGACGGTGTTCACAGCGTTCACTAGCTTCCCAACGACTTCCTTCAGCTCCGGCGAGACCTCTTCGAGCGATCTAACGGTTTCAGCATAGAACTTCACAACGTCTTCTAGGTTCTCGGTTATCGGCACGATCCTGCTCATAACCGTTCTAGACACCGAGATCTTCTTGGCTAGATCCTTGAGCGTTGATACGAGCGGGCTTCTGGATCCGAAGAGCTTCTCGGCGAGCGAAGCTAGTCGCATTATCTCTTCTCCGGTGAAGTACGTTGCTATTACGGGGCTCGCATTCGCTAGCTCTTCGAAGACCTTGTTCAAGGCATCCACCGTGACGATCTCTCCCTTCCTAAGCTTCTCTACGATGCTTCGAATGGCGTTGAAGTCTATGTCTGGGCACACCTTCTTCAACTCCTTTTCTAGGGATAGAATCTTCTCCAAGTCCTTCGCTAGAGCCGACGCAAATATCTTCTCGGCTTCGCTTCCGCGAACAACGATGTTCTCTATCGTTCTGACTCGGGTGAGGAACGGTCGTAGCGGTTCTAGTGCTTTTGCCAGCGATTCTATGGATGACTCCAGATCCTTGATAGCCTCTCTAAGCTTCGTGAATGCGAAGAGCTCGCGCTCGGTCTTCGAGGACAGCGCCTTGGCTAGCTCATTGATTGCCTCTACGTATCTACCTTCTTTAAGTAGTCGGAGAGCGTCTGGTGATAGTATCCGTAGCTCAACGGCTTTTCTGATAACCGAGGTGATTAGGGCTCTCAGAGGCTTTCTCTTAGCTACCTCAATTCCTTTCTCTAGCTCTTCGTACACCTTCCTCAGGTTCTCAACGGCTTTCTCGACTTCCTTGGCTTGCCTAAGCGATTTCCTAGCCTCGGAAAGGACTTGATCAACTATCTTCCTCAGCTCGGGGGGTAGGAACCCTAGGTGCTGAGCTAGCTCCTTCTCGGCTTCTTCCACGGATCTTATCAGCGATGTGACGTGACGGATCTCGAACGACGCCTTCTTAATCTCTTCGCTTGCAGACTTTACTTTTTCGAGCGTTTGCAGAACCTGCTTACGGATAAGAACGTTTTCGTGGCTCAGCGACCCCTCCATCTCTTTGAGAATCGATGATATTCTCTTCGATAGGTCTTCAATCGTTGAAACGGCGCTCTCGATCATTCCCTTGTACTTAATAAGCTCGCTGAAGCTGTTCGAAATGCTCTTTATCACCGCTTCGGCGGCTTCGTTGCCTAGAATGTTTCTCAAGTCTGTGAGGCTCTTTATTCTGGAGCTCTTGGATATGAAGTCCAGTATAAGCGCTCGCTTAACGTCTTCGGTGAGCTTGATCCCTTCCTCTGCAAGGGCTTTGGTAAACGCTTTTCCTAGGTTCTTCTCAAGTTCTTCGCTTGGAAGCTCGTGGAATACCCTCGATATCTCTCCGGGTTTCGCCTCTATCGTAGCTCTCATAACTCTTGCAATGCTTCTCACACCGCTTTCGATGGCTACAGACAGTGGTGTGAATGGATCTCCCGTGAGTATCGACGATACTACCTCCGATAATCGGTATCCAAGACCTAGCCTGCTCAGTACCTCGGGTAGTGCAAATCCTAGCAGGATCATGCCAGCGTTTTCGAGGGCTTCCATAGGTGTTCCAAACATTCCTTTCAAAGCGTTGGATAGCTCGGTCACCGCACCGTTTATGTCTCCAACAACCACGTGGTTGTAGGCACGCGAAGCGATTTCGAACATCGATTTCAGAGCTTCGTAGACGTGTAGCGGAGAGATGCTACTTAGCACGAGCGCGATCGCTCCAGCTCCCAGCTCCGCTATCGAGCCGATTATGGCTAGCGGTAGTCCCCACCACTCCTTGTTTATGTTTCTAATACCTGCTAAGAAAGCTAGCCTAGTTTGGTCAAGTAGCGAGTTGATCGCTCTCTGAATGTCTTCGTACCACACCTTTAGGGGGGAGCCCGTGTATGGGCTCTGGATGGACATACCCGCTTTCCTAAGGTAGTCGATGAGAACGTCGTAGAACCTAGGATCGATCTTGCACGCTTCCATAACTACGTCGGCTAGCCTAGACTTTATCAATGCGCTCATCTTCTCTATCGAATGAATCAGCTTCCTAAGACCTTCGACCAGCTTGGCATCGGTTATCGAGTTGAGCTCGGAGTACGACCAAGCAATGTCGTTCTCCAGACGGTTCCAAGCTTCGTCAAGCTTCTCAGCTGTTCTCTTGAGGAGATCGACGTAGTTGCGGTTACCGAGTACGTAGCCCTTGTTCGGATTGTACTCGTTTATTACGTGGACTAGGTTCGCTACCCACTGCCACAGCTCCATCAAGTCGAATAGTAGCTTTGCATAGATCTCGGAGGCGATCTCCGCGTTTCTCAATCTTTGAAGCAAGGAGTTTGCGTATATATCAACAACTTTCTTAGCGAAGTCGCTGAGAGTAATGCCTTGCTGGCTAGATACTCTGGTTACATCGATTAGTCCGTAGATCATGGAGTTCCTCCATTGCTCCACCTCGTTGATCAAGTCCCTTATCCTGCTAGGTACGTTAATCGCTAGGCTAACTAACATCGTCAAGTCATCCAGAGAATCGATGCTCGTGTTGTAGATGTTCATCATGCTCCTTAGCTTGGAGTTGATTTCCTTCGTTAGCTTCTTGTAGCTCTCAACAATGGTCTTCAGAACCGTGCTCCACCTAGCTAGGTCTCTAAGCGCGTTGGATACGGTGCAGTACTTTGTTTCCAGACCTAGGTCGGCGGCTATCCTATCTATCTTGTTCGCTAGGTCGTTCACTACGCTTGCGTTGTTAGCCACGTTTATGAGATCCTCAACGGTTTTCGCCTTAGAGAATATCTCCTTTGCGTACTTCAGCAAGCTACGTAGCTCCTCTAGCTTCCTTATCTTCTCAACGTAGCTCTCCGCCAATGGTGGTAGCAGATCGTTTGCTTCGAGCTCCTCAGCTATCTCTATCGCTTTGCGGAACTTCCCTTCGCTAACGAGCTTCTGAATTACGTATGCTCCTAGATACTCAAGCACCTCCTTGCGCCCCTGCTTAGGTAGAGATTCGATCATCGAGACTAGCGGCGAGGGATCAAGCTTCGCGGCTTGCATCGTCTTCATATTCTCACCCCTACATCATTCTAACCATTCCTCGCGTAGGAGCCGAGGGAGCCCCACCACCTTTAATAAACCTCTTTAGGATTGAAAGCGCTTGCTCTGCGCTCAGACCATGTATGTCGATAGCTACCTTGAACAGCGTTTCGAGATCCTTAGGAACTTCGTCGATCTCCTTAGCCTCTTCCATGAGCTTTCTAGCGCTCGATAAATCTCCTTTGAACGCTACTGTAATGGCTTTGGTTGCTAAGCATATTGCTAGTATGTGCTCAACGTTTTTCTTAAGCGCGTTGGAATCGATTTTGGCTAGCTTGAGCGCGTCTGGGCATTGATCTATCTTGGATAGTATGTCTCTGCACAGCTTAGCTACTTGATCGACGTTCTTCGGAGTGATTTTCTTGAAGGATCTTAGCTTGGCTACCTCTTTCTTCAGCTCGACGTAGATCTTCAACTCGTTGAATAGCTTCGACAGCGGTACGCCGTTTACCTTCACCTCCCCTAGCTCTGGATGCGTGGAGAGTATCTTGGATAGCTCCGAGAAATCCTCGTTCTTCAGTGCTTTGACTACCTCTTCAGCGATGTGCTTTCCATACGCTTCTGCAATTGTATCGACTATTTCGTGAATCAGCTTCTCCGATATCTGCGAAACGTTGGTGACCTTTGCCGGAGTGCCCGCTATCTTGGCTAGCTCTAGTAGCACTGTGGAGAACTCCTTTAGCTTGCTTCTAGGAACGGATCCTTTCATCGATAGCATCACGGCTAGAGCTATCTTCGCGTCGTTAGGTGTTTTAACCAGCTTAGGTATCTCACCGTAGTTACCGCTCGCGATCGCTTTCCTAACCTCTTTAACAAGCGCGAATACGTGGATCACTCCCGCTATGTTCTTCGGAGCAACGGTTTCGAGCTTCTCTATCTCATCGAATCTCCCGTTCGAAGCTAGATCCAGAACGGCTCTAGCGAAGAGAGAGGATAGAAACGAGTTTACATCGATGTTTATCGCACCGATGTTTCTTAGATACACCAAGCCTTGCTCGGCTTGCGAAGCGAGCTTCGCGGCATCGATGTACTTGCCGCCGTTCGACAAAGCGATTAGCTCGATGGCTTCCTTCACCGATGACGGCGCGCCGAGCTTTTTCAAGAGCTCTACGTACTCATCTATCTTACCCCCCTTCGAAGCGGCTTCGATGGCTCTGCTCGCTACTAGCTTAGCAAGCTCTATCCTAGCCTCGGAGCTCCCGAACTTCGTAACTATCTCCGTAGCGGTCGATAGATCTCCTCTACTCGCTGAGAACCTCCATGCGAAGTCGGCGACTTCGTTCACAACGCTCTTCGGTAGCATGGACAAGACAAGGATCGGGTTAGCCCCGCTAGCGATAGCGTTCTCAGCTAAGTTAGCAACGAATTGCTCGAACGCTGTTTCAGCAGATACATTAGCGCCTAGACTCATCGTAGCCGTGGCAAGAGCGTAGCTCTTGCACAGCTCAGCGTTGTCTATGCATAGACGTAGAGCGTCTAGCCAGTCGCTGAACTCGATTAGCTTCGATATGCGGTCGAAGAACTCTTCCTCTTTCAACTATCCCCTCAGCGATCTTTCACCAGCTAAATAAAGTCTTTTATTTGAACGGTACCGGAATAATCATGCCGGTTTGCAGACTGGATTCAGTAGATGGTCTTATCTTGGATAGCTCGTTAGCCGTACATGGACGCGCAACGTCGTTGTCTATGCATATGCACGCAACATCGTTCGTCCCGTTCTCATCGACGAAGTCCACGACTAGGTACAACCGCTTGTTCTCAACGTCCTTCATCGTTGTGCAGGACTTCGGTATGCAGCGCGGAGGAACGATCTTTATCGGTATCTCGCTCGAAACACCTCCAGATATCATGCCCTCCATTATCAGTATAGCCATCACCGGGTTGTTCATTGCGCAGAGCTTGGATACAAGCTCTCTGGCGTCCGAGGTTCCGAAGATCTTCGATAGCCTAGTGGCGAGCCACTCCGGGAGAATGTTGCTGATGTCCATCGTAGGCACCGAATATATATCTCCACAGGGTAGAAAAGTTGGAGAGATCATGGCTAGGAGGCTACCGGTTGTTCAGGAAGCTATTCTCAGCATGTGTAGCGATGCTAGGGCTAGGAAGATGATGATCATCGTTAGAGGAAAGCCTAGGTTCGCAAAGGTGGTTACGTACCTAAGGAAGAACGGATCGATAGATCTCATCGATGCCTGTGGCTGTAGAGATAAATCAGATCCGATTCTATGCGTCTACAAATCCTTTACGAGAGCTCTAGCAACGTTGCTTGCACGCTACCCAAATTTAATCCGGAGACCCTACATATCTATCGGTGACCTCTGCGATGAAATGGATAGAGAACGCCCTAGTTAATAGCTCGAACGAGATCGAAGCCGTTAAGCTCCAGAGCAACGACACCGAAAGGTTTGTCGACGCAATCAGCTTAATCATCGCGGAGCTCATATTTAGAGGATGTAGCGACACCGAGATCGAGGACGCTCTGGAGAACATGATGAAGCTAGCCAAAGGTCTTGAGAAGAGAGCAATTGTGAAATGCTCAATCGGGATGTTTGTTATAGAAAAAGACGGTGATTTGCTAAGAATTAAAAGAGGGTAGAACCTTACTTTCCTAGTATGCTGGTCGTACCAATCAGCTTTCTTATGATCCATACCGCTATCGCTACAACTCCTCCGATTATTAGCATCAGTATCATTACATTGAACAGACTCTGGTTATTCGCCAAGTAGTTCGGTATGGAAGCACTACTTGATATCTTCTGAAGCGAGGTGTTTAGAGCAGTAAGTATATACGTAACTACACCGATCGTTATACCGATTGCTGCTACAACCACTACTATTGTTAGAATATCTCTACCGAATACTGCGAACTCGCTACCTCCCGCTATTCTTCCTTCAGACATTCTGGTTATGGGCTTTGTCTTTACAACTGCTGGAATTAGGGTTGCGAGACCTCGCATTTGAATCACCGTCGGTTAGGCTCTCGTTTCTAGGAAATAAAACCTTTCATATAGACTACAGCATGTCGTGGATTACGTACACGGCAAACGATATCAGTACATCCACGATCCTTCGCAGGGTGTCCATTGTCCACTCCGACATGTCCCAGCTAATGTCTTCTGGAATGGGTCTTCCACACGCTTTCACGACCTTTAGGAAGGTGTATGCCAAAGCCATTCTCTTGGTTATTGGCTGGGTCTCGTCGAGTATCGTTGGGGCTATCTCTCTGAGTATGAGCAGGGCTATGTATGGTCGAAGAGATCTTCCGCTAGGTATGTAGAGGTCTAGGCTCATTACACTCCCACGCTGACACCTACTAAACTAAGGATTTTCTTCGTTACGTAGTACCACAGGGTGAACTGTAGAAACGCTCCGATGAAATAGAGCGGTGGTAGTAGGTATGCGCAGCTCGGCGGCACGATCTTGGATATCACGATGACTATGTTTATGAATCCCGTTAGTAGCGTGTATAGAAACTGTAGTAGTGCTGTTACCGCGGCTATCGCCACCTTTGTCCATGCTATCACCCCGGCTGTGGGGGACGAGGGGTATTGGGATACTATCGACCGTGTAACGTTTATGAAGTACGACGTTGGTAGCATGAGCGTCTCGATCTCTTTGGGAACCTCGATTCCGGAGGATAGGTAGGCGAGGGCTATTATGGTTATGAGTATGGAGAACATGAACGCGAAGGCAAATGCCGCGGACGCAATCGAGTCTAGACTAATCATCTTCTCTCCTATGCTTAGATGGGTAGTGCGATTTTCAGCTCGTGGAGCTCGTAACTCATGACTCCCTTGGTGATGAGCTCGTTCTTGAGCTTGCGGATCTCGTCGAGAGCCTCGCCTAGGTTACCGAACTTCTTTTTCCACCCTATCAAAACACCGTTTTCGTATATCGGTTTCCAACCCTCTCTCCTCAGCACCGACGATGGTACTGGGTGCGCTGTGAAGCACACCACGGTGTTGTCTCCATCGAGTGCGAATATAGCGGTTCTCCTAGGTATCGAGGTTGCTAGCACGCCCAGCGGCACGCCCTCGGTCATTCCTAGGTCGCTCGCGGCTATGCCAAACGATACGTAGCTGAAGAACATAGCCTCGCCCAGCTTGTTCCATGGATACACCCTAACCCTTAGATCCCCGCCTTCCTTCACAGCCGTTTCAGCTGGGTAGCTATACCTGCTCCAGTACTGCGGCTCGTACCACTTCTCCGGATCGAAAGTCAATCCGAACCTCAAGCCGTAGAGACCTAGGTGAGTGACCTCGGCGAGCTCGTAAAGAGCTCTCTCAAGACTCATCTCCTCGCCGCGGTGCTCCTCAACCCATTTCTCAACCGCTTCAACCATTTTCTTCAGCCTAGACTTGGAGGCAAACACCTTGATAACTCCGAAGGGGTAGCCCCGCTGGATCATGTGTCGAAAGAGCCTTCCGTGCACGATCACCATATTTTCACCGTCTTGATCTTTCCATCCCTATCCCTATACACGATTATTCCCTTGGACGTGTCGATCGATATAACATCCTTCTTGCTTATCCTCTTACCGTCTGGTAGGACAACCTCGTCGCTCCTAACATCTATCTCCGGAACGACGACCAGCTTCATTCTCTCACCGTAGATCGAACTGTGTCTCTAAATGAAAGGTTTTATTTAGCGCTGTGTGATGAACAAGTGAGGTGTGCATGAATGGTTTACCAAAGGAAGTTCCTAACGGATATCGTGAACATACTCAAGGCTAAGTACGGGGTAACCGAGGATACGATGCACTATGTTAAGAGCTTTGCTGCTAAGCTAATGACTGAGATAACTAAGGAGATACTATTCGATATGATGCCTAGACTAAGGGAGGAGGGTAGACCGGGAGAGTTCTGGATACTCGGTCTAAAGGCTATCCTACCGATATACTGGTACTGCATCGAGAGGATTCCGAAGGAGAAGCTCGCCGAGTGGGCTAACGAGTACGTGAAAGAGGGTATTGTGCCTAGGGAGGCTGTCGAGACGCTGAAATCCATGGTCGAGGAATACATACTGAATCCAGAGAAGTTCGTTGAGCTTCCAGAGCTCAAGCAGAAGAAGGCTGCTACCGGTCTATACAGATTGCTACAGTTCGGAGCGGCTACGGGCTACCACGTAGCTTCGAAGTTCGCTAACGCGATTAGGGCTATTGCCGAGAGAGTAGGTGTCGTAACATCTAAGACGCCTGCTACTGCCCCAGCCTAAGTTTCTGTGCTTCAACTCGTTTTATAGACAACTCCTTTTTACTTCATCTCGTGAAGAACAGCATCATTATTCCTACGATTATGGCTATCGTCGATACGAATAGGCTGTTCGGCACCTCGAATCCTAGGTATGCGAATGCTGGTATCAGCGCTCCGTAGAGTATCAACCCTAGTGCGCACATCTTCACGCTTCCCCTCATGGCTAACCCTATTAGTATCGCTATCGGTAGCAAGGATATGAGCATCCTTATCTGAGCCGGTATATACGGTGTGAAAGGTATTTTCGGAACCTCTTCGTCTGCGAGCACCTCCCCGTTTCTTGCGTTCACCACCTTTACGCGCACAACCATGTAGGTACCAACGTCGAGATCTGCGTAGGCTCGGCAAAATCCGTAGCTCGGGAAGCAGATGGCTTGGAGATCCGTGAACGAAACCACTTGTTGCTGAGAGGTGTTCGGGTCGTACACGATCACGGTTGTTGGTATGCACTCCTCGCTGTAGTTAGACGTTGAAAATACGCAGAAGTACACGACTCTGAGAATAGACGAGTTGAGCCAGCCAACTCTTATCGTCGTAGCGTTGAAGTGGAGGACAACGGCTTGCCTAAAAGCTACGTAGATCGTGCTGTTGGTTATGGTCACGGTCACGACCTGCGCGTAGACAAAGAGCGTGGCGAGCACGAGCGTCGCGGCAATCACTAGCAGTAGCGGAGCTAGCCGTACAGCCTCCAAAGCGTTATCCCCACAACGAACAGTATCGTGAACAAGACTAAAAATCCGAGTCCGAACCAAATCAAAGAGATTACGAGCATGAGCGCGGAGCTCACCGCAAGAGCTTTGTACCAAGGCTCTATCCTTGCATAGACAATGAATATCGCTAGGTATATGGCCAGCACAATTAAGCCCTCCGGACTGAAGAGCGATGGTTTTGAGAGTCTGAATATCGAGATCGCTACGGGTGACAACGTGATGTTTAGCGGGGACGTGTACGTTAGCGGAGGCGGTGTTATGGTCGTTGTCGTGGTTGGTGGTGGGGGAGGTGTGTATTTCTCTACGAATATGCATGGATCTATCCAATCCGTTGGGTAGGTGTAGCTATATATAGACGTGGAGTTTCCTATGATGCCCACGTGCGCAACTATCATTAGATCGACGTAGTAGGGATACCCACCGAATACATAGGCTGTGTCTAGGTTCGTCACTGGATCGCTATCTACGTACCTAGCCTCTCCGAGGAGCTTGTTACCAACGTCGTTCAGAACCGATGCCGATACATACGCTTTTCCGTTTCTGTAGCAAATCTCTAGCCTAGCTTGGTACCACATCTTCACCGGGTTGATTCCGAGGTTCGTGCTAGCAACGAGTGCACCGCCGTAGTTGCTCCTCTTATCGATGCCCACAATGGGAGGAGATCCGTGACCCACGGCGATTCCGTAGCCGTACCCGCTCGAATTCACCAATCCTATCCTATCGAAGTACGCTGTCGATGTTACGTTCCTCTCCATCCACGCAATCATTTCGTAGCAACCGACGGGCGGCAAAGTGTTTCCAAGGCTCTTAACGCCTCCGTTAGGATCTGGATATTGGTCTTTCTTCAGCGAGAACTCTCCTTCGAACGCGGTTTCATTGCTCTGCTCAACTACTCCAGATCCGTGCTGTGTCCAGCCGCTCCAAGTCTCGAACGTGTCTATCAATCCTCCGTAGCTCGACGAGAAGTTTATCACTACGGTCGAAGAGTTGCCGCTCACGTTCATCCATACGTAGTACACGCCGCTGTAGCTAATCGTAGCGTTGAAGAGTAGCAACGGTTTGTGAACCTCTACGAAGCCCGGTACGTATAGTGGCATGCCTACCCCGACGATTCCTCCCGTAGCGTTGAGGAGGTATATCGGCGCGCTGAAGTTCTTTGCTTCTTCGAGCGAGAGTATGTCGTTGTATACCTCCGAAGGGATCTCTACCGTGAACAAGCCCTGTGCTTCGGTAGCGTTGAGATCGATGATTATCGGTAGCTCGTATACACCAACGTTCTTCGTCTTAAGCGATCCGTAGTACACGAATAGGTAGTGATAACCAGCGGTTACGTTGCTCGGCACATAGAATGCGACCACAAGCGTGTAGTTGGGAAAGACGTAGACCGCTCCATCGATGTGCATATCGTCTAGTGCTAGCCACACCGATCCGTTGCCCTCGATATCCTTCGCGTAGCCTGTTCTTACGACAACCATTTGCCAACCGCTACTCTTTATCAACACGAGTATTGGGAAGCGGTAACGATACGACGTGTTCAGCCATGGAAACCTATCCGGCGCTAGAATAACCGTGCCGTTAGGATAGCTAATTAGGTAGCACGCGTTTGGAGCGAGTGCGTAGTAGCTAGGAGATACGCTGTAGTTCAGCTGGTTGAAGCTTCCTCGCGTTGTTGAAACCGATTGCTTTATCGAGTAGCTAAACACGTTGAAGCTACCGATCGTATGCGACGTGCTTTGGATGAACGAGATCGATAAAACGTTGAAGCTACCCTTAGACGATGAGAAGCTAGGTACTATGGATATGGTGGTGTTTTGAATTACTAGAGGCATCGAAACGCTGTTCTGAACCGTGAAGTACCGAACCTCGAATTCATCAGCGGATCCACTAGTAGCTCCAGAGATAAACACGCCGTAGCCGTAGATCGTCAGCGAGCCGCTGTAGCTCAAAACAAGTTCTCCATCTACGTACACCTCCACCGAGGTGTTAGACACTATAATCGTGCAGTTGTGCCACGTATTGGGTGTGAACGCGAAGGAGACGCTCGTGTTGTACACCACGTGCTTCGAAACCGATGCGTTTATCAACGCTATGTGGGGAGCCGACGGATCAAACGAGTTCTGATACTCATCGAACTCGATGCCCCACGCAGGAGAGTTACCGAAGCCCAGCTGACCACCTCCTAACCCAGATAGCGAAGGTAGCTTAGCTAGATCGGCGAAGAAACCAATTACAAAACCATCGGCTCTCTGACCATCAGTATCAACGATTCTGTACTGAAACGAAATAACGAAACTACTGTTCTCCGGCAACCATATAAACGGAATAGCTCTACCAACGCTCCACGCACGCTCGTAGGTCAACGTAATAGCATCGTCAGCCGGAACATACCTAGCATCGCCCTCCAACCACCAACCACTAAACGAAAACCAGCTACTACTAGCAAGCAAGCTAAGTACAGCAATAGATAGCAACACGACGGAGAGAACAAAGAACTTACGCATATCAACCTACCCTAACCTCAACATTCAACTTCATCCACTCACTCCACGACAACACAACAGAGTTAGAACTAGAAATAGGGCTAACTATAATAAGAAGGGGAGGCGCATAATTCCAAGGTAGCCAGCCACCATTATACCAATAATCTCTAGCTATCGAGATTTCAATAGCAACAGTTCCAAGCTCTACTTTAGAAGGTGGAGATATCCAGTAGGATATTGATACTGCTGTAGGTGTAGTAGATGTATTGATACTTAGAATATAGTCTCCACTTATACATGTAGTTGGTAGATTAGATGTTGTTGATGATGCTGAATAGCTAAAGTATGGACAAAAGTGCACAGTTAGCTTAGTGTCATAGAGATAAACAACATCGGCAGCAAATGGTTGTCCGATTACACCTAATCCGAATGAGAATATTAAGTGCCAATACGACGTGGTTAGTGGAGGTGTATAAGAGACATTTATTACGTATTCTATCAACAATGGTGATGCTGGTGAAACATCTATATTAACATTGTCGTAGAGCATAAGAACATCTACTGTTTTTGAGCGTTCTGCTGAGTGATATGTCATGATATATCCAACCTCGGTTATGGTATAGTTAGATGTAAAGAAGATCAATCCTTTTATTACTGCTATGGCATAGCTATTTGTCTCTGTAAAGTTCGTTAGTACATTAGATGTGCAAGACAGGGTTTGTACAAGATTAGTTGTAGAATATGGACTTGTACTCGACCCTGTTCCTACACATATCTTTTTTGATTGAACATGATATATTTCGTTTAGTTCTTGTCCGCTTGTTGTTATTATCTTACCATTACCTCCTAAAAAGGCAAGCATTAGTTCGTAGAGGTTCTTTGTTGGTGGGTCTGGATCACTATATACAAGTTCTTTTGTTCCGTTTGGAAGTAGTTTGTATATTCGTAGATCTATGGATATGCTTCTGTTTAGTACCTCCTTAACTTTTTTCATTAGCTCGTTACTCTGTTCTGTTGAAGATAGTTTGATTCGTTGCTGTGCTACATGTATGTATGGAATGATGAGTGCTATGATAATCATCGATGCGATTGTTATGGATATGATAAGTTTGTGCATTTTTTCACCAGTGCTAGTTCTACTCAAGAAAATTTCTGTTTTTAGCGATTAGTTTCGTTGTGGTGTCTGGGTTTTGAATCGCTGTACCTAGTTTGTTTCGGTGTTTGGTTTGGATTGCAGGACTCTTAGGGAGCTTGTTAGGGATTTGCTGTGTTCTGCGTATTTCGAGACTAGGTTTGAGAGGGGTGATCCTAGGACTATTAGTGTTACTGAGGTTACTCAGTGTCTTAGATACTCGTGGTTCGCTAGGAGGGAGCCTAAGTGTATTCCGCAGGTCGTAACGTTGTTGCTGGGTGTTGAGGGTCACAAGCTGTTTTTGTCGAAGCTCCAGAGCTATGGCTTCATAACGGAGAAGCTCGTGGCTGAGAGGAGGGATGGTGTTAAGCTGGTTGGTAGGTGCGATGCTTGGCACCCGGATCTCGACGTGGTTGTGGAGTTCAAGACGTGTAGAAAGGTTCCTCCCGAGCCCTACGATGACCACGTGTTTCAGGCTAGGATATACGCCGAGCTTCTTAGGGCTAGAAACATATTTATCGTGTACGTCGCTAGGGAGATGCCCTACGACGTGAAGGTGTTCAGCGTTTCTCCCAAGCATGTGCTGGACAAAGCTTTTGAGAGGGCTAAGATTCTGAGTAGATGCTTGGAGAAAGCCGAGATCCCTCCGAGGGATCGCGGTAGGTGGTGTAGGTACTGTCCATACAGCTTCGAGTGTGCGAAGTATGGAGATGGACGAAGATCTTAGGCGCTTCTGTGAGTACCTAGTTCTTCGAGCGCTGAGCGACGAGAAGGAGTTCGTGGAGGTTATGTGTGCCGTCCTAGTATGCGGCGCGGGATCGAAGAGGTCGTGCAGATCCCTCCACGACTACAAGAGGTGGCAAAGAGCTACCGCGCTAGCCTCGCTGGGTAGAAGGCTTGTGGAGAGATACGGTATGGATACGATGATCAAGCTACTCAGCTCCATACTCATGCTAGAGCCCATAGTTGTTAAAAGAGGTAGGAGCAGGCTGTGCAAGATATGCGGTAGATACCTTAGGAGGGGAGACGGTCACCTAATGGAGAAGCACATGTCTGCGGTGAAGGAAGCCGTTGATAGGGTTCTCCAGATAGCGCTCGACCCAAGCACCGTGACCCCCAACGCGTGTCTATCGGTGTGCAGATTCCTAGAGCTAGCTCCCTAGCTTAGCGGTTTGCAGACATAGATGAACGATTCTCTCGATGTCTTCCTTGGTGAAGGACTCGATGGGCTTGTTCACCACTGCTAGGAATCCGTTGGGGTGTAGGAACACCACTTCGTACGCCTCCCTCAGCTTGGATAGGTCTATCCTTGGGTAGAGCGGCGAGAACTGGTTCTTTATAACCGATGTTTGCCTCGGGTTCCTAGTGTTCGGCGCTATGAGTATATCCGCTCCGCTCACCTCGAACACCACGTTCATCGGAACCTTTCTCGGATCCACCGTGGTTAGCGCAACCCTAACGTCGTCGATTGTGAACACCTTCGTCTTCCTGCTCGCCTCGAAGTACGCGTTCACCAAGTTGCTGAAGTTCTCGCCCACCTCCCTAGATGGCTCGGTGAGCATCGTCGGTATCAAGAGCATTTCCAGCCCAACGGGATCAACGATGCCGAACCTCTCGTCAGCCGCCTTCACCCCGAACCTATCCCTGTAATCGATGTACTCCAGAAGCTTGCGTAGCCTAGGAACGTTCATCGCCTTCTCGTATAGATCCGGGAACTCTCCCTTCAGCACGAGTATCAGCGAGCACGGCAAGTCAATTGATTGGTGATGATCGTAGAACACCGCAGGCACACCACCTACGCTACCCTCACCGAGCCTCCCACCAACATCGACGACAATTACCTTCTCCGGCTTCAGCTCCTCAACAACCCTCTCAAGCTCTCGAAGGTTCCTAACCGTCACAACCCTAGAATCCGGATACTTCCAGAGCAGTAGGGATACAGCTAGGTAGTCATCTAGGTGCCTAGGCTTTGGATGTGTAGCTATGAGCACGACCATGGTTCCACAAGTGGAGATCCGCGGATTGAAAATAAAAACTTTGATTATGGATTTACCTCGATCACTTGTAGCTGAACAGCCATGTCGTACCCGTTCAAAACGTTGTGCAGGGATATGGCTAGGCTGTTATCGACTACGAAGGTTAGGGTTATCGTCGCGTAGTAGTAGTAGCTACTCACGCTTATTGGAATGGTTTTCGAAGCTCCGTCGAGGTATATAGTCATCGAGTCGAAGTCCGCCCAATCCGTGGTTATGGACACTATCACTACTCCGTGCCAGCTGATGTTGAGGATGGTCGTGGTGGATCCATCGGATGTGAGAACCGAGTATATCCTTATGCCGCTAAGCTTCGATAGGAAGTCCTTGTTGATCGCGTAGTGGGTAGCCAAGCCGTATGGATAGATCTTGGCTACCTCGTGGTACGTAGCCCCGTTGTCGTTGGTGTAGCGAAACACCATCGATCCGTCCGGGTAGTAATCTATCTCCCAGCCGCTACTCGTCGATGATATGGATCCCCATCTACCTCCCTCCGTGAGCCGTAGGTAGTCGGTGTACACCGCGTTAGCCCTTATGCTACCCGCTACGTCGAGCATGTACTGCGGATTGGTCGTTCCTATACCGACGTAGCCGTTGGGTAGCCACGACATCACCGGAGTGTTGTTGGCTAGGATGCTCACCCTAGCGTTGTCCGGGAAGTAATCGAAGTGCCAACCCGTTGGCTTTCCTCCCTCGGTTATCGAGAAGTAGTCTGCGAGAACGCTCGCACCAATCGCTCTGATATCACCCGCAACGTCTAGTCGGTACTGCGGGTTGTCGGTTCCTATACCGACCTTTATGTAGCTCGGGTTGTTGCTGAAGTACACCAAGCCGCTGGGGTTGTAGGAGCTCCAAGCCGGGTGGATTATCATTGCAGATCCGTTGAACTCCAGATCGTTGTCAGCGCCGAAGAACATCTTGAAGTACCTACCGCTAGGTGTACACACCATTAGTGTGCCAACGACCTCCAGATTGGCTCTGGGAGAAGCCGTTCCGATACCAAGCTCGCTGACGTTGAGGATGGCGTGACCGTTCGCGTTGAGATCCTTCTCCAAGGTGTAGTACTTGATCAAGTCCCAGCTATCCACAACGCTCTTGTTATAGAAGTTCTGCTCTACCCACAGCCTCAGCGCCGATACGTTGCCGAGTATCAGGGAATCTACGCTTTGCCTAGGGTAGAACTCCTTCTCAGCCCAAGACATTACCTCTGAGACGTTTCCGAGTATCAGCTGATCGACCAGCGTCTTGTTGTAGTAGAGCTCCGCGATCATCGAAGCTAGCTTAGAGACGTTTCCCTCCACGTTGGTATCGACGTACTTCCTAAGATCGGCGAAGCTAGTGTTTAGGTAGCTCATTAATAAATTGACAAACTTACTGAAGTTCTCGTCGAACTCGTTCTTGAGCTCGGTCACAGCGTTGTCAATATAGGTAATAACCTCGCTCTTGTTTCCGAGCACGTTGGTATCGACGTAGCTCTTCGACGCCGCGAACCTAGCTATCTCCATATCGATAGCCTTGTCGAGCTCCATGCCGTTGTAGTACGTCTCCTTAGGTAGGTAAACCCCGCTTAGGTTCAGAACCAGTAGCGTCTTGTAGTAGGTGTAGTTGAACCACTTTATGTAGACGCTGGAACCGGATTGGTAGAAGTATATGCCTCCGCTACTCTGCGCAAGTATAGCGGTTGCTATGATTATCCCGCTGAGCACGAGGGATAAGGTAGATACTATCAATGCCTTCCTATCCATACCCAGCACCGTAGTCAATTCAACGTTTCGAGATCAAAAAGCTTTGGAGAAATAACACGGTTTATTCACCGCGATCAACGATGTTACGGGTGAGCAAATGGTTTCGAAGGTCGAGCACGAGATTAGGCGAGCAATGCTACGAGCCGTGAAGAACGATAAGCTACCGATAGTCGTTACCTACGAGAGGAAGCCCGGCGAGATCAACGTGCTTAGAATCGCGTGCAACGGTCCGATCATTCCAGAGGGTTTTAGATGGGATAGCAAGATCACGTACCTCTACCCGGTGCCGATAAACGCGCTGTTCGTTGTCTACGCGGAGTACCGCTACGACCCTAGGAAGGGTGTGAACGCCGTCGAGATAGGTCTCGGAATGCCAACGGTGGTGAAGCTGAAGAGGC
Organism: Desulfurococcales archaeon; assembly: GCA_027037025.1. Lineage (GTDB taxonomy): Archaea > Thermoproteota > Thermoprotei_A > Sulfolobales > Ignisphaeraceae > JAADCV01. The sequence goes on from JALWBS010000005.1 coordinate 36,325, forward strand.
TTAGAAAGCCGAAGATACCATTCGTCCCCGAGATCGTTCCGATAGCGAAGTTCGTATTCTACTACCCGAAGAACATGTCCGCGTTCGCACCCGAAACCTTCTCGTGGCTCGTAACTAGGATAGACGCCGAGCTTAGGAAAGCCCTCGGAGACACGCTCTACTCAAAGTTCTTCCTAGGCAACTACACAACGCTTTCGAATCGCGAAATCGAGGCGCTCCTAGAGGCGTTTAAGAAGGTAGTGGAGCTACTCACGACGAGGATGGGATACCCATCGATTGGTCTAAAAGCCGAGCGCATATCGTATAGTCAGATCAGGAACGCGAACGATATTATGAAGATGATTAGGGAGAGGAAGAAGCTCGTTAGGGAGTACCTGAGGAAGGTCGAGGAGAAAACCAAGAAAGAATAGAGTTATAAAGCCGCGCGGCATAGAAACACATCGATCGCGTAGGAAGCGAGTAAATAAATAAGGAGTCTACTTGTTCTTGGACTGCGCCTTCAACAACCTCCGTATGTGCTTCATCTTCTTCGCCTCGTAGAAGTGTGGAGAGAGCATCGCCGTTAGGTAATCCAGCAGGTGTCGCTTTCTCAGTATCCTAGACATTCTGAGGATAGCTGGGTAGCTAATTCCGTAGAACTCACAGCCGGTTAGCTTAGCACCTATCGTTTTTAGGTAGAGCAAGACGATGCATCGGTAGATGCTGTCCTTCGTCCTCAGGAACCTAGCTACATCGGATTCCAGTATGAGCCACTCGAACACCTTCATCCTCGGCTTCATCCACTCCGCTATGTCGTTCGGTAGCGTTAGCCGTATAACCCTTTTGAACCCTAGCTTCACTACCAGCTCCCTCCCGTTCAGCTCCACGCTCTTCTTGAACCCCATTGTGTCCCCTAATGTACTCAACGAGATCGCTTGCTATTAAGCTCATCCACGTTAATACCCTTCCCGCGTGGTGCGTGAGCAGATGATTGGACGCTGCGGCGGCTCCATAGAGCTTTCTCCCGCATAGCTTGCATCTGTAGCAACCGTCCTCGGTCTTGTCGAATACGGGCTCTATCGAGCTTGTGAGCTTGAGGAGGATGTCGGTGTACTTAGACATGACGCGCCATCTTCTATCCGATTCCAAGCTACTGAGGATCGACCTAACCGTGTTCTTCGAAACCGATAGCGCGTGGGCTATCTCGCTCGGTGACAAACCCTTTATGTATCGGAGCTCGACCACCTTGAAGAACAGATCTTGGTTAGTCAAGCGACGAACCACGAACTGCTTTAAGAACTTCATGCGGATCCCCGTGAGAAAAAGATGATTTTATCTCGATGCACCTACGGATCTCTCCCCACTCGTGGCACAGAACCATGAGGGCTCGATAAGCCTCGTTCTCGCTGATGAGGTTGTAGGAGAGCAGATCCTTTATGCGTCTAAGAATCTTCTTCCGCTCCTCCTCCGCTTCCTCATCGATCCACTTCTCCAAGTAGCTAATCATATCCATGGCTACGCACCGGGTAGCCTCTTCTCCAACAGCATCTCGGATGCTAGCCTAGACATATCTCTGAAAACGTCGTAGTTCCTAGTCTCCGCAACGACCCTAGTAACGCTCTGGAAAGCCGTTGCCAAGCTATAGCCGTGCTTCTGCACGAACCTTCTGTAGCTCGACCTAAGTATGTAGGCAACGTATCTAGGAACCTTCGCGGCGATGCCCTCTATCCAATCGTCGAGCTCCTGCGGCGAGAGCTCTATTCTAGCTAGCTCCGAAACCGAGTCGATTATCCACGTAGCCTCGTCGCTGAGCTTCGCAACCACCTCGTCCACGGCGCGGATAACGCTGAGCAGAACCTTCCGTAGCTCGCCTCGGTGCACAGTCCTCACGCTCGTAGCCATCCAGTTAGCGAGCATCTCGTTGCCGCACTCAGCGAACCTAACGATTGGATACACCTTTATGCTGTGAACACCGGTGTTAGCGTTCGAAACCGCGACGTAGAACACGTTGTCGAACACCGTAACCACCCTCCACAGAAACACCGTTCTAGCGCTGAACCTCTTCACGTGATCCGGCTCGGCTTCTAGAAACCTGCTAACGGCATCGACGAGTATACGGTGAGGAACAGCCACGTAGCTATCGCTCGTAGCCCTAACAACGTAGAGCGCGCCGTCGAACATAACTAGGCATCTCAGCATGAGGGGCTTCCTACTCACGCGCTCTATCAACGCCTTCTTGAATCTATCCGGGTTGCTAACCACATTGCTTCTACTCATGTTCACCAATCGCGCGAGCTGCGAGTAGCTACGTCCTTTAAACACGATTCTGGTACCATCCTTCGTCACGACGATGCTCCTCCTATACACAGTTACGGAGTCCACCCTATCCAGAACGAAGTCTACGAACGTGGGTCTCTCCATGGATCTCCCCCGTGGAAAAAGAGGGCAGAGACTATAGTTATGGTCATTTATGTTCGTTTTAGTCCTTTTAAGGCTATGAGGTATGCTGATGCTGTGTGGCGATCAAGACCAAATCTCTTCATGATCTCGTCATGTTCCCTAGAATGCGTTGTGCCCTTAGGATCGACGTACCTCACCTCCATAGCGTAGAGCGGTGCTTTCCACGCTATTCGCTCTATGATTGAGCTTCGGAACATCGAGACCTTCCAGTTCCACTTCCTCCCCCTTCTCTCACCATTGCGTATCCAGTAGTACCTGAGATACCCAACTATCTCCGGGTTTTCCAGGAATATCGTTGAGACACCTGCGTGGTAGAGCCACTTCAGCATTCTGTGGATTACCTCGCCTATGATGCTCCAAGCCCTCTTCCTCTTAACGCCCATGTGAGCCGCTCCATCAAGCCAGAAGGTTCTAATCATCCTGAGCTTACCGCCGGGAGAAACCACGGCGACGTCGAGACGATCAACGTTGACGTCTATCCCTGCAACGATGTCGCTGAGTGGATCGTCGTATCGCTTCATCACCTGGTAGTAGAGCTGGTAAGGCACCATAACTTGCATCTCACCAGCAACATGAAGACCATACTTACCCATTCCGTAGTCAGAGATGTAGATCCTTGCGGGGTAGCCAACGCGCTTGGCATTCGCCTCCGATATGAGCGTCTCGAGTAGTCGTCTGTACCCCTTCGGCACGACGTATCTGAGCTCTACAGTATCCGAACTCTTGTCGTACCAGAAGGTCAGAACCCTGGTTCTGCCTAGATCCACGAGCCTTATGTTTAGGTTGCCCCTAGCATGGGGCTCCCCATCGCTCTGAAACAGCAACCATTCCTTGAGCTCCAGATCCCGTACGTCGACACCCAGCGCTTTTGCGCTACGAAGCGTTGACCACACGAGCTTGAGCACCCCATCGACGTAGCGCCTATTAGGAAGCACATCGTAGCACCTGGATCTCATAGCCTTGAGGAACCGCGTCTCAGGAAGCTCGGCTAGCACAAGCTCGCTCTTCACGACCATCAGCACGCGATGAGCAACGATCTTCGACAGCCAGGCAGTGGAGAGCAGTCGCGAAGCGACGAGTCCATTCGCGTGGAAAGGCAGAGCAATAGTGACATACCTCGGGCTCTTCACGCTTCCCGACCATAGGGTATATATACCCGAGAGTTATTAAACGTTGTAGTGACCCCCGCTGGCTCGCTGACCCCCCGGGATGAAGGGGCTGGCGGGGAGAAACCGCTGTGAACCCAGCTAGGCGACCCTAAAAGAACCTAAAATATTGGGAATGACCCTAGCTAGGGGAGCGGTTGGGTACGAACCCGCTCTATCCTCAGCTTTATGTTTTCCTCTACGCAGTCGTAGAAAGCTGTAGCCTCTCTACACAGCTCGATCTCGTCGTAGTAATCCGGCTTCACGACGTAGACATCTCCGGATCGAGTCTTTATCACCACTTCGAACTCGCTTATCTTAACGCTCTCAACGTCCTTGAGAACTATGTCCCTATCGAGTTCGAGCACAGCCATGGAAACCCCCGTGAGAGAAAAATGTTTATTGGGGTTTGAGAACAGGGCATCGTACTCACTTCGCCTTTCGCTCGCTGGCGCAGATCTCCTCTATCCTGCGCCTAACATCTTCGTGGATCTCTAGCTTGGCTTCGACGTTGCACAGCGTTTCGAACATGTTGTCTAGGCACGTGATTAGATCGGTATCCCCTTTCTTCGCCGCTCTGTAGCACAGCGACGCCATCGATAGGGTGCAGAGGTACTCCAACGTACCCTCTCTCTTCTTTTTCATCTCTGCTATCTCCCACAGGTGCTTGCACAGCGGGTGATCCTTAGCTTCTTCACATGCCTTCCTAGCGTTGAGAGCTATTTCATAGGCTAGGTTCGGGGGGATCATACCTAACCACCAAAAAGCTGAGCCGAGCTACGTAGCTTCTCCTTCACGGTGTCGAGGATCATCGACTCTATTCTCTGTCTCTCAACAACGTATCCAAACCTCTTCAAATCGTCCAGAACTTGATTGTGCTTCAACCCTACGTAGAACAGCACCGGGTCGAAGCATAGTCTAGCCTGCTTGTTCCTGACTATGAACGCCGCGCTCTTGAGCACGCCGTCGTACATAGCCCAGCTAGCGAGGTAGCTCATCCCAAGAACCGTGGGTGCACCACGTTCGGAGATGTACTTGTTCAGTATCTTCATCACCTCGCTCAGCTTGGCAACGGCGCTATCTCTGAGCTCGGCAATGGAGAACCCCACCATTAGCTGGATGCCGAGGTCTTCCATGCTACAAACGTCTAGCAGAACCGATACTCCTAGGGTTAGTAGCCTGAGCGATACGAAGCCGAACCTCTCCATCATGGCGTGTACCAGCGCTATCATGGTGAGAACGCTGTTGTTGTCGAACACACCGTGTAGCTCATCGACGAAGCTCATCACATCGTCTATCCTCTGCTCCCCGAACATCCTAGGTATTAGCCACGTCATCGCGTCGGTGGCTAGCTCAACATCCTCTTTCTTCACCTCTATCCCTAGCTTAGTCAAGGTATCCCTCGCTCTAGCGAAGAGATCCGCTACGGCGTCTCGCAGTTGCTTAGGTGCCTCACTCAACTTGGTACACCCTAACGTTCTCACCTGACTTGTCCCCTATCGCAACCACTCTACCCGCTATGACAACCACCTTGTCGCCGATTGTCTTGGTCTCGACGCTATCCTCGCCGAGCGCTGATAGGAACACCCTAGCCGCGATAGTCATATCCACCTTCCTCCACCTACTAAATCCTAGAACTTTGAGTATCTCCTCATCGCTTGGATCTGAGGAGACCATGGATCCCCCCGTGAATCAGTGGAGTAAGAGATCCATAAAACTACGTGAGGTAGAGAACCATCACGGGCTTCTCCCTAACTACGAAGCCCAGAACCCTAGCCTTGGTAAAACCGTTCACTATGGGTAGTCGTACGCGAAGCTCGTTTCCATCGATACGCATCTCCACAGCCTCACCACCGAACTGGCGAAGCATCGATAGCAGAACCTTGGCTGGAAACCTAGAAACGATCGTGTCGATCTCCTTAACCAACCTCCTATACTCCTCGATCTGCCGCTTAACGAAGCTCTCGACCCTACGCAGGCTGTAGTACACCGCGTGGTACCTATCCCCATCGCTACGAATCTCGAAGCATATCGACGCAACGCTCTCATCGTCCTCGTCAAACACGTCGATGCACTCATCGCTCTCCAAAACCTTGTCCTCGCCCACACCAGCTAACCTAGTCACCAACCCAGCGATCTCACCACGAATATCCACCTCAAGCTCTTGCATAGCCGCAACAACATCGCTACAGCCCTCCTCAGACCGACTACACTCCACCTCCAAACACTTGGCTCCAACAACTATCTTGGCACGTACACAGTCTTGGCTCTCCACAACATCGATGATCGCATAGCTATCTCCCCTACGGTACTCTCTCAGCATAGACTCCACAGCATCACCAATCTTAGAAGGATCCAACGGTTCCCCATCTAGGAAAACCCTCATTCCGAACCCCGTGAAGAAAAAGAGCGTTGAAAATATAGATCTAAGCACACCAATCCGTGGATCCGTGCTCCGGCGGCACGTTTGCGTAGCTGAGCACGAGTGCTAGAGCCATCGCCTTCCTTCTATCGGATCCATAGCACTGTATCTTGCAGTCGTAGACCTCGCCATCGATCTTCGCCCACGCTTGGCATCCGCGAGCCTCTTCGAAGCATATGATCCCTATCTCGATCCTCCCATCCCTCGAAACCAGCTTTATACGCCTAGACCCTTTGCCACCGAGTTCTTCCACCCTAACGTCATCGACCGCGAACAGCTTCTTAACCGCGGCAATCAGCTTATCGATGTTTATAGCGCTTATCCTACCCGGATCACGTACATAGAAATAGATAGCGCTAACACCAGCTCTATAATCCCTCAACTCGTTCAGTAGCTGAAGAGCCTCTTCACCAAGGTTCTCGGCAACGACGTTCCTAGCGCTTTCTCTCATCTTCTCAATCTCTTTAAGAACTTCATCTAACGAAACATCTTTGGGAGCCATGTGAACCCCCGTGAGAAAAAGTCATTTTCTTCCCAATACGCATCGAACCGGAGACGGAATGACCTCCCTAGCAATTCTACACACGTCGAGCCGCACCCTCGAATCGTTGATGGGTAGCTCCACCATCAGCGTTAACCTACCGCAGATATCCCGCTTAAGCGATATCTTCGCACTTGGAAACGCCTCACGCAACCTGCGCTCCACCGTAGCCGCGTAGCGAAGAATAGTGAATCGATCGGTCGAGCGAATGTATATCCTCATACCCACCCCCATAAAAACAATTCTATCCTTATTCCTCGGTATAACCACAGCTATCCCTCCACCTCCCTTCCCCAACCTTCATCAAGACCTTCACCGCGGTTCCGTAAGTCTTAGACACGGCGAAGTACACGAGGTTGTACTGATCGTCGATATCCTTGCAAAGAAGAATCTCGATACCGTCATCGCTCTCGATCGCCGCAAGTCTACGACCCGAAGCTACGTGCTTGATCGATTCGATGAGTACATCCACAAGAGAAACTCGCTTGACGCAGAACTCAGTATTCGAATCCACATCCCTTCCGCAGATATAGGTATCGGGAGCATCTAGGCTAAGACCCTCGATCGCAACCGGAAAAGGACTATCTATCCTAGCATACGCCACTTCCGTAGATCCCCTCTCAACCTCCATACACACCCCCGTGAAGCGAGAAAAACGTGCTATGCACCGAGATCAATGATTACAATCGGTTTACCACCTACGGCACACTCAACAACGTTGTCGTAAGCATACATCCTCACACCACCTAGCTTCTCGCAACACTCGCTAGGATCATTAGCATCTCTGCAAACCGGTATCGGAGCTCCACCACGCGGATCGTATATCCAGAACCTGAACCTCTTCACCAACTCATCTATGCGTCTCACCACATCATTGCTGGGCTCTCTACCCATCTCCACCGCATCCATGTAGCTCTTCAACGCTATCAGATAGTCTTCGGAAAGCGGACGAAGAATTTCAACCCTCTCTAGCCCTAGCACCCTAGCAATTTCGCAAGCTATATCCCGATCCATGTACATCCCCGTGTAGGGATGGAAAAACTATGGTTTGGGTAGGTCTAGACCTGTGAGCGTGGGTAGATCCACGAGTGTCTTCATCCAATCCGGGTAGTTGTCTTGGTACTCGAACCGCTTACCGGTTTCCGTCGATGCTACCACGATCCTGTCATGACCAGCCGACTTCGAGTACTCGTAGATCACCGTAACGATATCGAATATTCCTTCACCGATGATTCTAAGGACTAGCGCCTCGGCAATTCTTAGGAACTCAAGAGCTTTATCAACGTACTTAGCCTCGATGTATGCTATGCCATGATCGAACTCTATTCTATCCGGATCCACTTGAACATCGTTGTACAGCAAATTGACGAGATTGTCTAGTACCGGCAATACATGGATTTCAATCCTAGTCCTTGTGTAACACACATTCATATCGGATGTACACCAAAATACTCCCTCATCCGGTTCCGTCGCAACCATGTATACCCCCGTGGAAAACGTTTTACCATACGGAGTACGGGATTTCACCACAAGTTTCTTTCACGAGCATTCTCACGTATCCATAGGACATTAAGTACCGCGCCATCGACGCCAACATCATTTCGCATAGATGCTCGTTCTTCAGTAACCACTCAATGATCTCAGTACATCGTCGAAGAACCGTGGCTGGAGGAAAACTCCTTCTAAACTCAATACAACACTTATGCACACCATTCTCTATCCTTATACGTATCAGAGCCAACGACATCTCGACAACGTTCTTTGGATATTCAACGAGTGATATCCTCGATGTCACCTTCTCAATTCTACAAGGCTCAGCAGATTTTACAATGCCATTCTCTTCGATTAGCACAATCACTTTCACAAGCTCGTTCTCGCTTTCAACATGCCTAAACACATAGGTAGAGCTACCCATTTTATTCACCCCGTGGAAAAAGAATGTGTTTATCGAGGCTCTTTCTCGAAGGTGAAGCTAGCACACTTGAACACTCCATGAGCGTTGCACACGTAGTTACAGTAATAGAGATGTTCGTATATACACACATCGTCTAGGCACAGCTCGATCGTTCCGACACCGCTGTTGAAATCGAAGTCCTTGTAGTCCTTGGAGAAGTTCACTCCCCACGCCTCTCCAATAACGACAAATGGATAGGCATCTCCGCCACGGCTAGACTTTGCAAAGGCATCGATTCCGCACGACTCTAGGTATCGAGCAACTAATCTGAGTAGAATCGAATCATCTTCGAGGCTCAGACTAGCGATCGCATCAGTAAGCTTACCATCGCTCTTCACAACCTTTGGAACGATGAAGTACACCGATCCATGACCGTCGTATAGCTCGATAACCGCGAGATCCGTCTTCTCCTCAATCAATTTCCATAGCTCAGATACGTAGTTCCTGAGCTCGTCGTACATCTCATCGCTTAGATCGTACTTCTCCCTCATCTCATCGAGTACGCCGTAAATCCCTTCATCGCTTAGAACCAGCGTTCTCCCACGAATCATGTTCTTCAGAATTTCCTTCGCGAACTCGTATTTCAAATCGGTTGATTGAGATACAACTATTTGACTCATGTCAAACCCCCGTGATCCATAAAAACTAGCATCGACGTAGCTTGACACACTCCACGAATATGCATAGAAACATTGTGAACAGCACAACGATGCCGCCAATCAACATGTATAGAGCCGCATCGACACCAATAACAAGACTAATGAGCAGAGCGATGATGATGAGCACCACCGTAGCTAGAACAACGCTCCTCATCCTCCCCTCCCCTTGAGATTTTCAAGTATTATTTTCCACCACATGCATGGGTGTTCTATCCATATCCACCACCACTTGATCCAAAACGCTAAGTCATCGAGATCCCTACGTTGCTTCGGATCGTACCACACCTCCTTGGCATGTATATACGTGAAGATCTCTAACCACCATTGAATGCTATCGAAGAAAAGCACCGTTCGAGGAACGTGATATCCACGAGAGCGTTTTTCGAGCAATAAACGCCATGGATCAAAAGGTGTCCTTATAATCTCCATTCTAACCCCCGTGAAAAATGAGTTATGATATGTAGAGAAGTGTAGATGGACGAAGGGTTTGTAGTGGTGGCGGCGGAACAATCACGTCGCGGTGCGGTGATAGAGCGGCGATGGGGATGGATAGCATGCGATAGTCTAGATTAAACAACATGTATACTATCGGAATCACCTTGTCATTTATGGTCTTGCGAAACTCGATGCCAAACATGCCGATTAGCTTGAAGATGGCGTCGATCTCGTTGAACGCTACAAGATACTCACCAATCAACTCAGCAATTTTGCGCAGAGCCTCTTCAAGTTCACGCTGATAAACGCTCGTTATGATATACACCATGGACGAATACTCCCTTTCAACTGTTTTCTGAATCATGACGATAAGTTCGCTACATTGCTTCAACACAACATAGCTAATCGTTATTTTATAGATTCGCAATGTTCCATGTGGAACAACGATCGATAATGAGCATTTGCGATCACTGCAATAATGATCGACATAGCCAACGTATGTCGAAACCTCATGGATTTTCTCGAAGTAATTACATAGCTGTGAAAACACGTTATACAATGGATCCAGAGGTTTCATAAACACCCCCGTGAAAAAGAATGCAATTCAACGCTATTAAATAAAAATAAAATTTGTTTTGGATGGAAAGAGGATTTAGAGATGTTATCCGGCGATATCGAGCTTTTCAACACGGATAGTAATATTCTCGTTTCTCGATCTTAACTCGTTGATCTTCTGCTCGAAGTCCATCGGACTAACAGGGTTGTCATTTACGAACACACGTATCTTGCTCCAACCCTTGGATCTAGCAATTTCAATGATTTTCTGCTTTATTTCGCTAGGACTCATCCCTCGAATGCTGATCTCTTCATTTTCTACTACTAGTTTTTCAGACGGTGTTATGTTCCAAGTTTGTTCTACATTCCATTCACTCATACCCCACACCCCCGTGAAAAATAATAGAGTGTTAATCGATTTGTTTTAGTGCATCGAGAATTTGGCGATGCACTTCATGAGATATCGGTACCTCGATCTCCTTCGATGGTAGTACAATAACTAGTTTGCTGGATACAATGCGAATTATTGGATAGTTACCGTTGCACGCCGGCATTAATACCAGTTCACCATGTTTATTATCGATACACAAGCCGTACTTGCATTTCATACAAACCCCGTGGAATAGGCAACGAGCGGGGTATACATATAATATATGTATAGGGGGTGAATCGTTTGGTTGGAACCTAACTAGAATAAAGGGATTGAATTCCCGTGAAGAAAAATGGTTAGAAATCGATGCATTTGTCTATGCTCACACCATCATCGTACAGATCGTTGAAGATTTCTGGAGTGTACGCCGATGTCGATGGTATCGATAGTATCTTCACGATCTTGTCAATTATTGACCTTAGCACATCAGTGGTTAGTCTATCGTAAGACTTAAGAATTTCTCGCTCCGCAGATCCTAGACACACTATACCATCGTCACTTATGTTCGGATGATAATACTCCTTATCCTTGTACAGAAGGAAAGCGTCGCCTTTCACCTCTACTAGCGAGTAATGTTTCTCCGATATGTTGAATACTAATGTTATTGTTTTTACCACTACCTTGATCGGTGGCACGGCTACTAAGCATCCCCTTCTATGGTTAGCGATGACATTCGTTTCTATCTCCTTCTCGATGCTGAACGTGATGATGAGCCTATCTTCCTCGGTTCTGATCTCCTCAATATTCAACTCTTTCGGAGATAAATCTATTGGTGGTATGGACGTTATGTACAATGGTAGATACCTCAGCTCATTCAAATATTCGAACGACAATCTTCTCAGCTCAAAGCGCTTGGTGATATCCGCTCCTAGAACCTTCAGCTTCAGCATCTTCATAGCATTGACCGCAAATAACCATAGTGATGGCACTTTGTTATGCGTTATGTCGGATATCACAAAGGTGTTGCGCTTAGGATCGTAGCACATATATTCGGTACAATAACCATGTTTTGTTCGCATATCGGTTGTGCACGGATGCCCTTCGTTGAAGATCCTAAGTATCTTATCGATATCGAATTCATCTTCTATTCTATGTTCGTAGATGTCGGTGCGAATGCCGTCAATGTAGCAGTATATCAGAACAGCGTTTCGCGGTATTTCTTTTAGCTCGCCGTGATTTATCACATACTTAATTCCTAGTTCTTTCAATTCCTTGGCGAACATCTCCACAAAGATTCTAGAATATTCGTAATCGGTGTGCACTATGCCATTGGTTGTTATTATGTCTTCGCAATCTACACACATCTTCCTTAGATACTCAACATCATCAGTATTAGTATCAGAATGAGTTTGGATTATCCATTCGGACATGTGAACCCCCGTGAGAAAAAGATAGGATGTCGGATAGATTGAACACATGGTTCAATCTAAACGATCGGTATAGTGATATCATTAGATAGACAATTATCGAAGCCGCGAGAATAGCGGTAGCATCATCATCGATCTTGCGATCGATAACCACGATCATGTAATTGCCGCGATCATATACACGCTTAACCTTCTCAACATCGCTTTTAGATACTAAGAATAACTTTATCGATGGTCTGAACTCGCTGAACATCGCTAGTAGCAAATCCACATCATTGGTAATAACCACATCGATTTTGAACGGTCGCAACAACGATAGGTATTCATAGAATTGGTGAT
>JALWBS010000006.1 GCA_027037025.1 Desulfurococcales archaeon
TTGTTTGCGGTGTCGCTTATAGAGACGGTGACAAAGTCGTTGTTAAGCGTAGATGTAGAAAAGTCGATCTGAACTCCTACCCACCTACCCCTACGTGGAGAGGGATATTCGCACCCATAGAGATAATGAGAGGATGCTCCTCAGCGTGCCGGTTCTGCCAAGTATCGTTCCTCTTCGGCCCTCCTAGATACCGGGATGTTGACGTAATCGTCGATTACGCTAGAGAGATGTGGCGTCGGGGGTTAAGAGACCTCAGGTTCGTGGCCCCTAACTCGTTCGGTTATGGGAGCCCCGACGGCATGAAGCCCGCTCCAGATAGGCTCCTCGAACTCGTACACAAGCTTCGCATGGTGGCGGATAGGTACGGTGGCCGGATATTCTTGGGTACGTTCCCTAGCGAGGTAAGGCCTGACTCCGTTGACAAGGATCTGGTGAAGGAGTTGAGGAAGCTCGTAGACAACAGGAAGGTTATCGTAGGAGCCCAAAGCGGTTCCGATAGAGTTCTCAAACTCATGCATAGAAACCACACAGTTCAGGATGTTATGAATGCCGTGAACGCGCTTATCGAAGCGGGGTTCGAGGTCGACGTCGACATAATAATAGGCTTACCCGGCGAAGAAGAGGAGGATATCGAGGAGACTCTCAAGCTCTGTGATCAGCTAGCTAGAGCCGGAGCGAAGCTACATCTACACACCTTCATACCTCTACCTGGAACACCGCTAGACGAAGCACCGCCAGGTAGGGTACCGAAACGAGTTAAGAAGACGTTGCTTCGCTACATAAGCGATGGCAGAGCCTACGGGTACTGGCTTGAACAAGAAGCCTTAGCTCAGTGCATAGCTAGGTACAGAGCGAACAAACTCTTCTACACCCTTCGTGAACAAGCAAAACTTGTTAAAACCACGATCTGTTGATATTCGTCCAAGTTTCACGGTATCAATCCTGAATATGTGTCCACGATGTAAGAGCTGCGTGCGAAGCCTCTGTGCATCGGGTGTCCACGTAGCAAGGCAGAGAGGTATATCAAGCGTCCGCACAGCATCTAGCACCGTAGGTGCATGCTATGAACTTGATCGAGAAGATCAAGAGCTCGGGTATAGAGTGGATAGATCTCCAGTTCGCAGATTTAGCAGGTTACCTTAGGCACGTAACGATACACGCCTCACTACTAAACGAAGAGTCGTTGAAGAGGGGATTAGGTAAGCTTGATGGTAGTAGCGTTAAGGGGTTTAGTGAGATCCATGAAAGCGATCTAGTGCTAAGACCTTTGGAAGAAACCTTCGCGATCATACCCTGGGTGAAGGGTGTTGCGAGGTTCATCTGCGCCGTCCACGCTCCCGATGGGTCTAGGTTCGTCAAGGACCCTAGATGGGTTGCTGAAAGAGTTGAACAGTACCTAGCAGAGCAAGGGCTTAGAGCAGTGGTCGGTGCTGAGCTGGAGTTCTTCATATTCGATAGAGTGTCCGTAATCGTCGAGCCCATGAAGCAGGTATACGAGGTACGCTCATC
>JALWBS010000007.1 GCA_027037025.1 Desulfurococcales archaeon
CTCATATCACTACCCCCGCGTATACCATCATTCGCGATTTCTCGATTATGAGGCAGAACTTATAAGTTTTATACGTTCGTGGGTAAAAGACTGTGATTCTCTTCCTCTACTACCTCGAGCTAAGCGCTATTCGTTCAATCTCCTCCTTACGCTGGATCGCGTAGCTCTTCGGGTCGTTGTTAGCCGCTAGTATCAGTTCGTCGGCTAAGCACTCCTCTATTGGTTTAAGGGATCTGAACGCGCAGAGGAACGCGCCCTCGGTTATGTGCCTAATGGCTAGGTCAACCCTTCTAAGAGGCGATACATCTACGGCCACGTGATACACTATACCTCCATACATGATCCTCGTAGTCTCCTCGCGAGGCGCTGCGTTCTCTATGGCTCTGACAAGCACCTGAAGAGGATTCTCCTTCGTTCTCAGGTGTATGAGCTCGAACGCGTTCTTGACTATGTTGTACGCGAGATGCTTCTTACCGGTGTTCCTAGCCTTCCTCATCAACCTATTTATCAACCTCTCAACGATCGGCACCTCAGCTTTGCCAAAATGCCTCTTTTCGTGGCGTCCCCCAGTATGGGGTAGGAATACGGGTTTCAGCGATATGTACTTCTTCAGGCTAGGATCCTTAACCACAACTCCGCGGTAGCTCCACTTACCGAACAGCTTTATCTCATCGAGAGGCACCACAGCGTTCAACTCGTTCTCTAGCTTCATCTGCGCTGAGGTGGATCCAGCCATCTAGATCACCTGAGAGGCTTCTGCTTCTTACCCTTGATCAACTCGGTTAGGGCTACGCCATTTACTAGCACTACCTTGTACCGAACGCCGGGTATGTCTCCCATCGACCTTCCTCTAGGCCCACCAATACCCACGATTATGACCTCGTCGTGCTCATCTATGAAGTTCAGTCCACCGTCGTAAGGAACGAACGCCGTCACGACCTTACCGTTCTTGACTAGCTGAACCCTTACGCACTTCCTAACCCCGGCATTAGGCTGCCTAGCCTCGACACCCACTTTCTCCAGAACTATTCCCCTAGCCATGGGCGCTCCTTCCAGAGGATCGTACTTCTTCTTCAGACCTAGCATGCGTATTCTAAACTCTCTCTGGCTCCACCTAAACTTCAATCTTTTCCTTCGAAGCTTCCGCGCTGCGAATAGACCGTTAGGCGCTTTCTTACCCGGCATGTTTTTACCACCCTTCACTAAGTGGCCATGCTTAAAAACCTATCAACTAATCGTCTCTACACGATCACCACGTTATCGATGTCGAAGTATCTCTTCAGAACGATTCTAGCTTTCGCTACGTTCCTACCGTTCTTGCCTATGGCTATCCCCTTATCCTTGGGATCCACCATTACGTACAGAATCTTTCTGTTGGGGTGGGTAACAAGCTTCGCTCCTAGGACCCGTGCTGGCATGAATAAGTTCTTCACGAAATCCTCTAGGTTATCGGCCCACTCTATTATCTCTATGTTCTTACCTAGCAGCTTGCTGAGCTGCCTTACGTTGGAGCCTCTCCTACCCACTGCTTGTCCAAGCCTACCGGGATCCACTATGAAGAGTATGGCGTTCCTAGCTTCGTCGACTATGCAATCTTTTGGAGTAACCCCCGTAACGTCCTGGAACAACGTCATGTACCTAAGCTCCTCCATGGTGAGCTTAACATCCATCTTAGGCTTTATTTCACTCGTTCTACTGGGTAAAGCCAAACCACTTCTCACCCTTCACCGCTTTTAGCGTATGCGAGTAGCAGGTCTAGAGGTACTTGACCGCTATCTAATACGCCGAGCATAGCGACTGAAAAAGGTTTCCCTATGACTGTGCCCAGCTCCGTATTAGTTCCGGGGAAGATTATTATCGGTATGTTTGATAACCTAGCGTAGTACTCAAGATCCTCTCTGAGATGCGTGGGTAGGTTAGAGGCTCTCACCACGACCTTTACCTTACCTAGCTTAACGTACTTCAAGGTCTTTCTAGAGCCTATCACCACCTGACCCGTTGCAACAACCCTTCTCAGCACAATGTCGAGTGGGGGTAGCGCCATCGTCGTTCACCTACACTACCACGCTACTCTGCATGGGGATTATAAACGAGTTTGACCTTCGAGGTTCCCACGGGTATGTAGCTACCCACTATAACGCTCTCCGCCGTACCCCACAACCTATCCACCTCTCCTCGTACCGCAGCATCAACTAGGTTTTTGACGGTGACTTCGAACGCTGCTCTAGCTAGAGGACTGTCCTTCTCCCCCGCTATCCCATGCCTACCTATCTGCTTAACCGTGCCACTCCTAGTCATCATGTCGGCTACGAGCATTACGTGCCTTATATCCACGTCGAGACCCTGTTCCTCTAGCACATCCATGATCTCCTCTATTAGGAGCGATCTAGCTGCCTCTATCCCAAGCACCTCCTCGACCTCCTTCACGTTGTTAGTCCTAATCCTTCTGTAATCCACGCCGGGAATGTTCATGACCTCGGCTAGGTTGCTGCCTTCGCACACCAACACGTATTCGTTCTCCCTCTTCTGTATTATGACCTTGTTTATCCCCTTAACACCCTTGATCTTTATCCGCAGAATCCTATCCCTAAGCCTCTCTATCTTAGACGGGTCTATACCTTCCGCGAATTCTATGATTATCTCGTAGGGGTTCTGCTCATTGACTCGCACCCGCGCTCTTCTAGACTTAAGCCTTTCCAGAGCCTTCCTAACCTCGTCTACAGTTAGACCCTTGTCCTCGAGCATCTCAGGATCCAGCTCTATTATCACAGCGTTGCTGAACACATCTATGTCAACTCTACGCGCAACGTTCTCGACCTTGGTCATCTCTATCAACCTTGCTATCTCCTTAGCTTTACTCTCGTCCCTGTTGTAAGGCTCTACTAGGTACACGTACATCAAGGGCGTTGACGGAGTCTTCTTAGCATCTACAAGCTCTATCAGCCTGGGTAGGCCAAGCGTAACGTTGAGCTCTCTAACCCCTGCGTAGTGGAACGTTCTTAGCGTCATCTGCGTACTGGGCTCTCCAATACTTTGGGCAGCAACCGTACCCACGGGCTCTCCGGGATCCACAGCGTTGTTGTAGTACTCTTCGAGAACCATCTCGATAACCTTGGAAACCTCCTCGTCGCTCAGCTTGTCTAAGTATTTAGCGAGGGTCTCCACGGTATCCATCACTATCTTCGGAGGTACCTTACCTTCCAGCTTCTCTCGCACTAACTTCTCAAGCTCTTCCCTCTTCACAGTCTCCACCCAGCAACCCTCTCAACTATCCTCTCCACGTTAACAGCTTTCTGATGAGCGGCTTTCATAGGATCAACACCGTCTTCTCCGTATAGGAACTGCACTATGCTCCCATCAGCGCTTCTCACGGTACCATCGTACTCCACGTAGAGGTCCTGGAGAGCGTTTATCAGCCTACGCTGCATGTAACCGCTCTGCGACGTTCTGACAGCCGTATCCACCAACCCCTCTCTACCACCCGCAGCGTGGAAGAACATCTCTGTTGGTGAGAGACCGCTGTAGAAGCTGTTGACTACGAAACCTCTTGCCAGTGGCCCAAGATCATCTCTTTCGAAGTGGGGTAACGCTCGACCCATGTATCCTCTCCACAGCCTCTCACCTCTAACGGTCATCTGCCCTAGAGCCGCAGCCATCTGAGTTAGGTTCAGTATGTTGCCCCTAGCACCGGTCCTAGCCATAACGAAGGCGTAGTTGAACGGATCTAAGTACTTAGCAGCTTCTTCACCCGCACGGTCTCTAGCCTCAGCTAGGATCTCCAGTATCTTTATCTCCAAAGTCTCTTCAGGTGTTCTAGCTGGTAACAACTCTAGCTTGCCCTCCATGTACTGCTTTACGAGTTCTCTCACCTTCTCGAAGGCTTCCTTAATGATTTTCTCTATCCCTTCTTTAGCCTCTGGCGGTATGGCGACGTCGTCCAACCTCATTGTAAAGCCTCGCTTCTCGAGAACTCTGACGAACATTCTGAAGAGGTGATCCATGAATTCCTTGGCGTATTCCACGCCGTACTCCTTAGTCAACCAATGCAGTAGGTTCTCGCACTGCTCAGCACCGATGGACTTCTTATCGAGTACTCCGAGGAGGAGCTTACCCTTCCTAACAACTACGTACGAATCCCAGAAGCACTCGACGTCTTCGCACTTCAGGTGCCCAGCCGAGATGTTTGCCCTACCGTGGTAGTTGAAGTCCTCGGGTAGGAACAGGCTCACCACTTGTTTGCCGGTCCACAGCTCCTTGGGCGATAGAATTGCGGGCTCGGGTATGGGACCAACGTACTTCGCGGCAGCGAGCAGATCTATCACGTCTTCGCGTGTCAACAACGTTGCCTTGCTCGTCAATATGTATGCACCGCTTATGTAGTCCTGGATGGCGCCTATGATCATCCCTCCGTACCTAGGCGTTAGAATGTGGTTCTGAACAAGGGTTAGCTCCCTCGCTTCCGCACGTGCCTCCTCGGTTTGCGGTACATGCAAGTTCATCTCGTCTCCATCGAAGTCCGCGTTGTATGGCGGACACACCGCTAAGTGAAGCCTAAACGTTTTGCCAGGCAGTACTCTCACTACGTGTCCCATCATCGACATCCTGTGCAGCGATGGCTGCCTGTTGAACAGCACTATGTCTCCATCCTTCAAGTGCCTCTCCACAATCCATCCCGGAGCTAAGGATTCGGCAAGGCTCTTGAGGTCCTTGACGTACCTAAGGTCTATCCTCGTACCATCGGGCTTTATGACGTAGTTAGCTCCAGGCCACTTGTAAGGCCCGTTGAGCACGTACTTCCTAAGCTCGTCGATGTTCCACGGAGTCACTCTCTCTGGAACTGTGAGAACCCTAGCTATGTCGAGCGGCACGCCAACCTCGTTGATGCTTATGTAGGGATCTGGCGATATCACCGTTCGCGCTGAGAAATCTACCCTTTTACCCGATAAGTTCCCTCTGAACCTACCTTCCTTACCCTTCAACCTCTGTGCCAGCGTCTTTAAAGGTCTTCCGGATCGATGCTTAGCCGGGGGTATGCCCGGAACCTCGTTATCTAGGTACGTGGTGACGTGGTACTGTAGGAGCTCCCACAGATCCTCGATTATGATCTGCGGAGCTCCCGCAGCTATATGCTCCCTAAGCCTCTCGTTCACCCTAACGATATCCACGAGCTTATGCGTCAAATCATCTTCGGATCGAATACCCGTCTCCACCAATATGCTGGGTCTCACCGTGGTCGGAGGTACGGGTAGCACGGTGAAGATCATCCACTCGGGACGCGCATCCCTTGGGTCGAACCCTATGAGCTCCAGAT
>JALWBS010000008.1 GCA_027037025.1 Desulfurococcales archaeon
AGGAGCAAAGGAGCAGGCCCGTTGGAGCCGGATGTCTTCATCCTGGATAGCCTTGGCGAGCTTGTTGGCTTTTATTCCATAGCCTTTGTCTCCTTTGTGGGCGGGACATTTGCGCCAGTTGGCGGCCATAACCTGCTGGAACCGGTCTTTTTTGGCAGGCCTGTTCTTTTTGGCCCCAATATCGAGAGCGTAAGAGAAATCGCAACCGCCCTTGAAAAAGCAGGGGCAGGGAAAAAGATAACCAGCGGAAAAGGGCTTGAAACTGCAATCGAGGAGCTAATCAGAATACCTGAAAGATACAGTACGGTATGCGCGAGCGCTCACTCCTTTATTTCCACCAACAAGGGCGTAACAGAGAGATACATAAAAATAATAGACAGATACTTCTTACATGGTAAGTGTTGAGCTTGCAAAAAAACTTTTTCTTTTAGGAAGGCCACTTTCAGGAATCTATGGCCGCATCATGCTTCTTCGCTCTTTCCTTTATGAAAAAAAGGTCATAAGGGCTAAGCGCCTTCCCGTCCCTGTCATAAGCGTGGGTAACCTGAGCCTTGGAGGGACCGGCAAAACACCCCATGTGATAGAAATCTGCAGATTCTTAAAAGGGGAAGGATTTCGCCCTGCTGTCCTTACAAGGGGCTATGGGGGAAAGGCTGGCAAGGGGCCCCTTCTTGTAAGTGACGGGGAGGAGATTAGGGCGAAAGTCTTAGAGGCAGGGGATGAGCCCTGGATGATGGCCGCAAAGCTTGAAGGAGTCCCAGTAATCGCCGGTTCAGACAGGTATAGATGCGGCTTTTTTGCACTAAAAAGGCTTCCGGTTTCCCTGTTTGTTCTTGACGATGGTTTTCAGCACCTTGGCCTTGAAAGGGACCTGGATATTGTCCTTGTTGATGTAACAAGGGCCATTGGTTCAGAAAGGGTTTTTCCCGGGGGCACCCTTAGGGAGCCACCAGTTGCCCTTTCAAGGGCAGATGCGATCATACTTTCAAAGTGTAACGAGGTAAACATGAACAGGCTGGTAACAGTGGAAGAAGCACTGCGCCCTTATACAAAGGCCGCCCCCATCTTTCAAAGCCTCTATGAAATTGACAGGATAGATGTGGTCTTTAAAGGGCCTCTTCCTGAAGCCGGCTCCTTAAAGGGAAACACCTTAAGGGGTGTATTCTGCTTTTGTGGGCTCGCCAGGCCTCAATCCTTTTTAGAACTTTTAAAACAAGCAGGGGCGGAGATAAAAGGCGTTCTACAGTTTGCGGATCACCATGAATACAAGAAAACGGATCTGGTTACCATTGGGAAAAGTGCGAGAGAAACTGGCTCTACTATTGTTTTGACAACAGAAAAAGATTTTGCAAAAATATCCACTTATAATTGGAGTGGGATAAACAGCGAGCTGGGGTTGGGAGTTGTGCGTATAAGGGCGAGTTTGCCACCGCCGTTCTACCACTTTATCAGGAGCCATCTTGGAAATTTCAGCCAGCCCCCATCCCAGATGTCCTGCCCC
>JALWBS010000009.1 GCA_027037025.1 Desulfurococcales archaeon
CTGACGTTGTTCGCTACGTTCTCGTGGGCGTAGGGATAAACGTCAACAACGAGCTTCCTCCAGAGCTCAGAGGCTTTGCTGTATCGCTGAGGGAGGTGCTAGGTCGTAGAGTTGCTAGGGTCCCTCTTCTCAGAGCATGCATCTCCGCAATGATGCAGTACTACAGCTTCCTACGCGACGGTAAGCTGGACAAAGTTTTGAAGGAGTGGAGAAACCTCAGCTGCACCTTGGGTAAGAGAGTCAGGGTATCGATGATCGATGGTCGTAGCCTCGAGGGGGTGGCCGAAGACGTGGACGATGTTGGTAGACTCGTGCTTAAGCTCGACACCGGCGAGAGGATCTTAATCGATGCAGGAGATGTGGAGCACCTAGGGTAGTATCTCTCGCCCGATAGGAACTGCTAGCATGATCGACACCGATAACGCTATCCAAACAGCTGAAGCGATCTTCACGACCTCGAGCGCTTGATAAACGTGCTTAGGCGTAGGGTAGGGACCTACGCCGAGTGTGTAGCAACTGGGTTTCTCGAGCGTAACGCCTAGAACGCCCGCGATCGCGGACATTGGATGACCAGCGTTTCTACTGGGTGTCGATGAGCAGAACGATTTCCATACCCTCAGCGCTTCGCGAAGCCTTCGATACCTAAGCCCACCTACTAAAGCTATCGTGAGAGCTCCGAGGCGAGCAGGAATGTAGTTCATGACCGTGTCGATCACCGCCGAGAACCAACCGACGTCTCTAAGCTCTGGAGTTACGTAGCCGAGAGCTCCATCCATCGTATTGGCCAACCTCTGCAGCAAGGCTCCTAGGGGTCCGAGCAGGATGTAGTAGAATAGCGGTGAAACGAAGCCGTCGACGAAGTTCTCTGCCAAGCTCTCGATAGCTGCCGAAAGCACGTGGGGCTCGTCGAGGATGTAGACGTTTCTACGCACGATTAGCTGAGTCATTCTCCTAGCCTTCGACCAATCACCTTCCCTAGCCGCTCTCTCAACATCCTCAACGATCTTCGTGAGGAGCCTCAGACTCATAGACACCTTGAGCACGTAGCAACAGAGCGAAATCCATAGCGCTACGCTAAATCTCCATGCGAGGTAGAGAAGAGCTGCGTAGGGAGCCATGTGTAGGGATACGCAGAGGAACCACACCAAAACTCCGCGTGTTCTCGATGAGTAAGGTTTTCCGAGGCGCTTAGCCATGTTGAAGCACGTGTGCACGGGATGTATCTTCAGCAACAACCCTCGGTGCTCGGGGTAAGCGTGGTCCAGCAGTAGCCATAGGATGAGGGCGATCGCTAAGACGGGGCCGCTAGGTCTTAGGAACTCGGGAAGCATTCACGCCGCCCCTAGTACCCCTGTTATCACTATCATCGATACGATCTTCGATATCTCGTTCGAGGCACCGAGGATGTCGCCGTTGACGAAGCCCAGCCTCTTCGAAGCGTCTAGATGGATCAGTAGAGCTGTCACAATTGAGCACACGGATGGTAGTAGCGAGACGTAGCCCGACAATGCGTAGAGAAGCACCGTCATCACCGAGACGAGCACGGCGTTGACCACGCACTTCACATTGTCCTTAGACCTCTCGACGAATAGTCTACCCAGCCCACCGTAGGGTGCTGGGGTAGACATCGTTGCGAGTAGGAACATCGCTTCATCGCTCCACATGAAGATCGACGATGTTACGCCCAGGAGCTCCACAACGTTGCTGAGAGAAGACGCTATGCTGCGCATGCAGATGATGAACGTCGCTACGTATAGCGAGACTGCTAGCACTGCGAAGGATCCTTTCCTAGGATCTTTCATCACCTTCAAAGCATCCTCGCCCTTCTTCAGGCTGCCCACGGCATCGAGGTAATCGGCAAGCCCATCAATGTGCAGCCCCCGGCTTATGAATACGTAGAGGGATAGGAGCGTCAATGCGAAGAGTAGCGGTCCTGAGCACAGCATTGCGAAAGCTGCGGGCACGACGATGATCATCGAGCGTATGAAGGACGCCACAGGTATTAAGTAGAACCCCTTTGCAGCATCCTCAATGCTCCACCGTTTCCTCGACGGTATTATCGTTAGGAAGAATACCAGCGCTAGGATAGATCTCGCGATAGAAGCTCCAGACACCTTGCTAGGCACTTGCTCAGCACCTCGAGCTCATCGATCGGCCTAACTGAGAAGCGGGCGAAGCGAGTGTCTAGACATCTGAACGTGTCGCACATGCGCACGTAAACACCCATTAATCTAAGGCACTCGACAACGCGTTGCATAGTGTCAAGCTTAGCAAGGACGTACGGAGCCACAGAGTTGTACACCTCGAACCCGAACCTCTTAAGGATCGAGACCAGCTTCTCGCGTAGTACTGACACCACCGAGCGACTCAACTCGATGTAGTTCGCGAGCTCCTTGCCGTACCTCACAAGGATAGTCCTGATCACGCAGTTCGCAACGCTATTGACGTTCCAGGGCTGTCTAACTAGCTCTAAGCGTTTGGACAACTCATTTCCACGTCTCAAAGCAACGAACCCGAACCTTAGTCCAGGGAGAGACAACGTCTTGGTAAGGCTATGCACTAGGACGATGTTGTCCTCCAGATCCACGACCTTATCCATGCTCGATATGTCGAGGAAAGCCGTGTCTACGACCACCAAGCACCTCTTTCTGCTCTCCTCAATGAAATCCAGTACCCTATGGCTTCCCGTGGGGTTGTTGGGAAACGAAACTATTGCTAAGCACTTACCCTCCACGTTTTTCAGAACCATCTCCACGTCTCTAGGAGCTTGCCACCAACCTTCGCGGCTCTCCATGCATATGGATAGGCGCTTAGCTCCGCAGCTCTCGACAACATCGTCTATATCCCCGAATGTCGGGTCGAGCGTAATCACGTACTTAGGTCCGTAGGCTAGAGGTATAAGCGAGTAGGCTTCGGCGGCACCATTCATTGGAACCACCTCGATGTCTGGATCGAAGCCGTAGAACGTCCTCACGGCTTCAACGAGATCGGCGTAGCTTGGGTTAGGGTAGCGCTCGAGCTCGTCGAGGCAGAGTTGCGTTAGTAGCTTAGCGTATGGGGGTGGTCCCAGAGGGTTCGTAGGGGCGCTGAAGTCTATGGTTCTAGGAGGTGCTCCCCCGTGCTTCTTCACGGCAGTACTCCTCCGCATCTCTAACATCTCGAGGCGTGTTGATGTTGAGGAACTCCCTTGATCTAGGTACGCATACGCAACACCATTCACCTCCATCACCTTCCGTGAACACCGATATCCCTAGCGGCTCTAGGCATTCGACGCACATAGTTACGACATTCTTCCTCTGCTTCAACGCTATGTCGATGAAGAACTCTAGGGATTCCGCGGTTACGAATGGAACATCGCTTGGTAGGACCAGCGCTGGTTTCCTAACGATTCGTAGAATCGTTGCGAGATCCTCGACGTACCCGCTTCCAGCAGAGTATAGCTGCTCAGCTAAAGCGTGGCGGCTAACCACCTCCGCCAGGTCCCTACTCGCCGTGTAGCTAGACACCACAACGATCGTGATCGTGCACAGTCTGTCGCATACCCTCAGAATCCTCTCAATCATCGGCTCTCCGCATATCTTCAGCATGGGCTTGTTGACGAAGCCGAGCCTAGACGCCTTTCCTCCTGCCATGATTACGCACAACCTACAGCTCATTCCCTACCTCCCTAAGCCGATTGCTGTAGACTATGGATAGAGCGGATGCTATGAGCGCAGACGCAACGTCGTCTTCGAACATCGGCAGCTCGCTAACCTCATTAAGCAACCTCTTCTTAATGGTCTCCACCCAGAACAGAGCGAAGAGAGCTCTGCTCCCATGGGCGTAGCTACTGAGAGCTATTCCGAGGATCTCGTCCGCTACTATCCTAGCGGAGTCCGCTAGGAACTCGTCTCTACTCAGCCTCCATAGGGTGCCCATGTACCCGTGGTTATCGAGTTCGCGAGCCGCTATTACAAAGCTCCACACATTAGGATCACTCAGAAGCTCTCTAAGAACTTCCGCGAGTTCACGACGAATCTCATCCTCTGAAACTCCAGGTATCGGTGCTTCGCGATACACTCGAAGAGCTAGCTCCACCAACTGCTCCAGGGAGAGCCCTATGACATCTCCCAGCGCTGTGGATATCGTACGCATTCTTCTATACGCATCCACGATCAGCTTCCGCAAAGCTTTGGCTAGCGCGTTACCCACATCAGTTAGGATCCCAGCGCACTGAGCCTTTCCGATGGGGGCGACCACCGCGATAGCATCGGTCGTGGTGCCCATGGGGCTAGACCTGCATCTGAGCAAGAGGCTCGCCACGGTTACGCTCTTCACCTCCACCACCAACCTGTAGAGATCGAGCAAACCGCTAGGCGTAAGCCCTTCGTTAACCAGAGCCACTATGTTCATAGTGGAGGAGCCAAGAGGTCTGTAAACCTTGTCTACATCCACGCACGCAGGATTATCGAAGGAAGCGCTCATAACGATCTCGATCCTCTTCGGATGGTCGAGCGTCGCCACGAACACGTTTCTCTCTATGTCGGCCGACGTCAGCAGGAAGACCGCATCCCCAACGCTTATCCCAGCCTTTGCACTAGCTCTACGCAGGATGTCCTCAGGTCTCCCTCTAACATCCTCATCATCGACCCGGACGATAGCTACGTACCTACGACGAGAGATTCCGTCGGAGCCAAGAGCGTTGGACGCTACGAGGTAGTTAGGAGGTAGTTCGAGTACGATCGCTTCACTATCCCTCTTTAGGAGCTTCAACAGCCTTAGCTTCGAGAAGACGTTCGTACTCACGCTCGATCTCCTCAACTAGCTTGGTCACCGAGATCCGCTTTCTAACGATTGCCGCAAGCGCTGTACCGCCAGCCCCCACGCCCTCTTTCACGTAGCCATCCTCGTACATCCTCAATCCGCTGTAACGTGATCTCGAGAAGTCTATCTGGACGGCGGCGATGGGTACCCATGGATCGATCTCCCTCACGAGCCCAACTATATCGGACTGCTTGTCGTATACGATCCACCTAGTTGTCCATATGGCTAGCCTCCCCATATACTCAACGCCTAGCTTCCTGAGGATTGCTAGCACAGCGCACATCTGCGTACCTCCCGCTAGAACAGCTACGCAACCTATTTCCATAGCTCCATGGACGAACCCCGCTATAGAGACGTGCAGAGGGTCTCCAACTTCGTCAATCACCTTAAACACATCATTCCCACTCTTCCTTAGTCTAGCGAGGGCTGTGCTAACGACCTTCCA
>JALWBS010000010.1 GCA_027037025.1 Desulfurococcales archaeon
GCGGGGATCCCCCCGTCAGCCCCATTCATTGGGGGATCTCCCCCCTCGGAGCCCCCGGGAGGGGGCTCCGGGTATACATACCCCCCGGGGGTATATATACTTTCTTCGGGGTCGCCAAGACCCCGGGGAGGGGTCTTGGATTCGCGTCGATGCGCGTGTGATGTTCTGGTGGCTCTACGTGGTGTCAATGTTTTTATATTGGTTTTGTGGGTTGTGGATGGGTGACTA
This sequence comes from Desulfurococcales archaeon, assembly GCA_027037025.1. Classification (GTDB taxonomy): domain Archaea; phylum Thermoproteota; class Thermoprotei_A; order Sulfolobales; family Ignisphaeraceae; genus JAADCV01. Next base: position 229 of record JALWBS010000010.1, read on the forward strand.
CTTGTCTAGTGTATATGGCTTGGCTATCGATGTGCTGAGAAGGGTTGGTTTTCCCGAGGAGTTTCTCGATGCTATTGCTAGGTATGTGGAGGCTGTGTGCGCTGTTGTTGGTCGTGAAAGGGTTGAGGAGGTCGCTACGTCTATATGCGGTTCGGAGGTTTCGGATGGTCATAGGTCTCTGCTACTCGTGTGTGGCGCTCTTGCGCTTCCCGGGTTCTGTAGGCGTGGTGGTTACGAGGTTCTGGGAGAGGATGTCTGTAGAATGGTTACGGATCTAGCGATTGCGATGGCTATGTCCCTACCAAAGGGGGTTAGGAAGGGGTTGAAGGCTAGGAAGTACTTGAAGAAGGTTCTGGATCGATGCGATGAGATCTGTGGGAGGAGGAGAAAGAAGTGGTTGTTTTAAATCGGGTTCAAGCCGCTCTTACGCAGAAGCTCGTCGATATCTTCTCGATGGTTGCTCGGTGCATGGATGCGTAGCTCTTGATCGCGTTCTCTAGCCCAGCCACGAACTTGTCGAAGGTTTTGGGCACGCTTGATCTGTAGGTCTTGTACGCTTTGCTGAGGACGTGCTTGAGGAAGTCCTCGGGGTTATCGATGCCCTCTATAACCACCTCCATTCTACCGAACTCGCTGTAGCTAACCTCTCTAGGCACGTAGTTCAGGAAGAGGAAGTTCGCGACGAGCTTACCGTTCTCCATCTTGGCGTAGGCGATGCATATCCACGGGCTCCAGTACCTATCCACGACGAACAGCTTCTTAACGAGCTTCGACCCTATGCTCTTGGTTCTCCAAGTCCTCAGCTCGCCGAACTCGTCGTAGACAACCACCGCGGCGTCCCTAGGGACGAAGAGCACGACCTCTGGGTACGACCCCATTCTCTACCCCATCAACTTTTTGGAGGGAGGAATTCAAGGTTTTATACGGTGCGAGCATGTGGATGCTGATAGTAGCCATGATAACGATCTACGGACTAACCTTCGCCTTCCCAACCGGTTCGATAACCATCGACTACCCGATAGCGGCTCAGAGCTTCCTCTACGACGGAACCAAGGTTCTGTTCATAGACGTGTACTACCCGCTCAACCTAAGCGTCCTAGGATTCTCCGTAGCCAACGGATCCGCGACGCTGACATACCTATCGAGCACATCGATCGCGCTCAGCGTAAACGGTACGAACCCCGTGGTTCAGATAATAGGTTTTCCACCGCCTCAGCAAGTCTTGGCAAACGGATCACCTACGCAGTTCAGCTACGACCCGCTCACCCAAACACTAACGATATACGCACCTAGCGGAGCAAGCAACCTGAGCATAGTCTACAGCACCGGCACCACCAGCAGCGGCGGATCGACGTACGTCACTGTAACCCTCACCCTGAGCACCGTGACCAAGAGGTACTTCGACCGACTATCGCAAGCCGCTATAGACACCGTCATAGTGATCGGGCTCGTACTCATACCCGTGGTATCAGCGAGCAGATGGGGACTAGGCAAGAGAACGCTCTTAGTAGCGACAATAACCTTCATCGCCGCAACCGCTTGCCTAGCGATAAGAGCCGTGATACCCAACTACGTGATTATCACCAACGGCGTTCAGAAAATCGTGTATACAAAGAACCCCGTGGGCTACGTCTACATAGCTCCCCTAGCAATATCCCTCGCAATAGCCACACTCAGCGTACTAAGAATAATGTTTAGACACATATAGCCGCGGTCGAGATCGTGACAAAGATCAAGGTGTTGGATCTCTACTGCGGCTTAGCAGGCTTAGCCGCGAGGCGATGAGCTAGCTAGGCGCGACTGACCGTTCACCCCTTACTTCCCGCGGGCGGTATCCCGCGATATTCATTGTGCATGTGCTAGTTAATAAGCGTTGTTCTCGTCATGCGAGAATCAGCTTCTTACCTTTGGATTCTCAACGATTCTTCTAGGCACAAAAACTATTATTGCTACCATCTCTCCCCTCAGTATCTTCTCCGCCACGTCTCTAGGTACGTAGGTTGTTACGTAGTAATCGCCGTCGTCTAGCCTGGGCTTGGATAGAATTATGTATCCCCAAAAATCTTCTCCTCCTATCCTAACCCTTACCCTTCTCCTCATTGCTCTTCTTCCTCCTCTTTCTCCTTCTCTTCCTCTTCCTTGCGCTTCTCCTCCTCTTTATCAACGAGTTTCAAACTCATTTGCCCACCCAACATACTCTATCTAGTTGAGATATATAAGCAGAGTTCTCATCGCTTGACGGTGACCAGCCTTATGTCTTGCGGAGACGCGTTCTTTACCAAGAGCTTCGCCTCCGCAATATCGGGTGCGCGAACCACTCCCTCGTAGGTGATCTCAATCGCTTTGCTGAGCGGTGACACGACTATGCTCGATAGGTTCAGAGCGTAGCCGCTGACCTCAATGGTTCTGGGAACGATCTTCTCAAGCTCGTTGGCGTGCCTAGATAGCTTCTCCATTATTTCGTGCTCTACCTCTTCGAGCCTCTTCCTAAGCCTCTCTATCCTAGATACGAACTCCGAGAACTTTTCCCATACCCTCTTCTCTAGGAGATCCTTAACCGTTTCCAGCAAGGACTTGAGCTCGGTTATCTTCCTCTCTATCTTGTGAAGGCTATTCTCTAGGATCGCCCTCTTTATCGATGCTAGGAACCCCGTTCCCATGTGCTCCAACCTCTTCCTTATGGAGCTCGCCTCGGCTTCCAGCCTAGCGATCTGAGCCGAGGTTCTCTCGGCTATCGACCTAAGCTTGTTCTCGATTATGCTCGGAAGAGCTTCGTCTATGTGGAGACTCGTCTTTCTTAGCGATCCGATCACTACGTAGCCAAGATCGCTGGTTATGTCAGCCCTAGAAAACTTTCCGATGATTAGCCTCAGAGCCGTGTACACGGATCTATCACTGAGAAGCGATAGCAGTAGAGACTTTGCGCTCTCGTATATCCTCCTAGCCTCGTCGCTCAGCCGCTTCGTATCCGCGAAATCGGTTGGTTTGTATACGTACCTCAGCGAAACCTTGAACTCGTAGTCCGATAGAGGCGAGACGCGGACGAGCTTCTCCAAGGCTCCCACCTACACAACGATGCACAGCTTGTTGTCCGAAACCGTGAGCTCGCCGATCTCCATTTCCGGAACGGAGTACGGAAACTCTAGGCATAGCAGGTATATCGGCACCGACCCCGGTATCAACACCTTGACATCTACGCCGGTAGGTCTAAGCGACTTGACATCCATGACCCCCTTAGCCATTGAGAGCTCGTAGATCGCGCGCGAATATACATCGCTTAGAAACGCGTTTATCATCTCTCTAACCACCGACAACAGCTTTTCCGTAGTCTTGAGCTTCTTCATAAACACCTTCCGCAGAAGGCTGTTGGTCACATCAACGATTTCGCGCGGTTTCTTAGTTCGTAGACTGAGCACCCCAGCCATCGATGCGAGCGCTCCTATAGCTATTCTATAAAGCTCTACGTCTCCCGGCAACACACCGCTCACCTTTATACCGACGCTGTTGAGGAGATCCGCTAGGACGGCGACCATGGGTAGCGCTATCGAGACACCCATCTCTGGATTGAAGCCGTAGCCGCTCAGCTTGGGATAGACGATGACCTCGTTTATGAATATCCTAGATGGAAACACCGGACCCAGCCTAGCAATTCGTAGAACGATTGCTGGGTCGTACGCAGCCACGCTGAGCACCGTAGCCATCCCCCTCCACGGATCCTTGCGTAGCTCGTCTAGGCTATCCTCTAAGCTCTGGATCGATTCTAGAAGGTTTCTAGTCACGACAAAGCCATTGACCGGCTCAAGAGCTTCGGCGCCCAACCTCCTCAGCAGGGGAGCCATCTCCTTATCGCCCATGCCAATACCCATCTCACCGTCTATCACAGCAACCTTTCCATCTTTCCATATACACACCTCGACACCGGCATCGATGATCTTAGCCACATACCTCTCGTCCACTCCCTTGACTAGCCGCAGAACGGTTCCGTAGTTCTCGCCGAAGTAGTACTCCACGGCAACACCGTTGTCCAGATCGACGTATGCACCGAACAGCTCAAGCTTCCTCAGATCGCTCGGCGCGAGCTTTACGGGTTCTAGGTAGATCTCCTTAGTACTAGTGTTATACCTAATCCTAGCGCTATCGCTTCCAATCTCCCGAAGCTCTTCCATCACCTTCGAAACCGGTGACTCGAAGCGTAGCCCAGCGCTCATGGCTCGACACCCAGAACAAGCTTCTTAGAACTCGGATCGTAGCGTGTGCTCGCACCCATCGACTCTAGGGTGCTCAGCGCTATCTCGGGTGGGTTCCTAGACAACTTCATAACTATCTCTACCCCACCACCCCTCTTCCTAACGCTCTCGACCTCTGCGATCGGTAGCGAGCCGAGGGCGTAGCCAACCACCTTCGCGAGCTTCGTAGACACGGAAGAGGCTGAGTGCTCCAAGCTCAGCAGGATAGGTGTTCTATCAACGATATTAACGATTGCATCTATCCTTTGCTTGGAGAACGCGTTGTTGTCGCTGAACTCCTTGCCTATCTCCTTAGCTATCCCATGCACGATCTCGGCGACGTAGCTCCCATACACCTTCACCCCGTCGTAGAACGACCTCCCTATTCTGGAAAGTACATCGGCTGAGAACACCATTGGGTTCAGAACCACGGCGCCGCTCACCATCATCTTCGGTATCATGGGATCCAGCAACACGAATGGAACGGGTACGTAGCCGATCTTCTTAGCGGCTCTATAAGCGAATAGAGGGTCGATAAGTACGTAGCTCCCTATCATATCCTCTATCTTGTACCCGCTCCTGCTCAGCATAACCGCTAGGAACGCGACGAGCATGTCCTTAACCTCGTCGGGGCTCCTATTACTCGTACCAACGATGGAGATGCATAGGTTCGGCTCCTCGCTTATTTTGAGCGGTACGGGAGTTGCGTTGAACATCGAGCGGATGATTTCCGGATCGCCTATAACGATCATGCCCACCACGATCGCTACCCTACCATTGCGCACCACAACCGTTGGCATGTGCCTAGACATCGCGTCTTCGAGCACCTTCCTAAGCTTGTGGAGGCTAGCCTTAGCGATTATCTCCACCGTCGTCATAGCGCCGGGTCTGAGCATCCTTACCTCGGATCGGTCGAAGTCTATCGTTAGCCCAATCGTGGGCATCGCGCTCGCTATCTTAACTTCGGCGGCTACGTCCGGGTTCGAACACTTTAGAACTCCGCCAACCTCTTCACATGTACCGAACTTCGTTCGTATAACCAGCGAGCGAAAACCCTTGAGTGAGCTCATCTCCTCAGAACCTCTATCAGCTTAGGTATGTCGATCACAGCCTTACTACCCATCTCAATCATGTCAAGAACCTTCTCCAGCTTGGTGGCTAGCTCCGATAGCTCGCCGCCCATAGACTTAACCTCGTTAGCTATCTCTCGATAGATCGTGGTGTCCTTAGACGGTGGAATAACCAAGGTGAAGGCTATGGGTAGGAGTGCCCTAGCAACCTTCTCAAGTATCTTCAGATGGACGGGTCTCAGCTTCTCCAAGTACTTCTCCGCCAACGCCGGATTCTTCTCTTTCAGCTCATCCAGTATATCGACAACTATTGACTGAGCCAAGACGTTTAGGTACTTCCTAAACGTCTTCTCCTTATCACCGATATCTCTATCTCTCCTAATAGCCTCCAGCACGTATGGAGAGAGCGTTAGGAACATCCTAGGAGCAGCCAGCGCCGTGAGTAGCAGATCCGCTCCGTACTTCATAAAGTACTTCTCTCCCTCACCGCTCTCAACGCTGTTCATAAACTTGTACACTTGGTTGAAGAACGTTCCGAAGCGCGGTACCCTAGCCAAGAGAGCGATTATAGCCTTAGCGGTTTCGTACGGAACGCCGCTTTGAAGAACTTCGAACAGCCTGTCGAAAGCATGGAGAATCTCATCGATTTTACCGCTGGCTATCGCGGATCTGAACTGGCTAGCATAGGTAGATACGAGCTTCATAGCCATGCTAGGGTTCTTCTTCGCGTACTCAATGAAGCTATCGATGTCGATCGTCTTGACGTAGAACTTCATTTTAGCACCCAGAACAAGACGAGGTAAGCAAATAACTGGTTTTATTTTGCTCAGCTCTCCTCACAAATATATCTCCGAAGCAAACGGTTCCTCGGGGGATGCGTGAAGCTCGAACTGTATCAATGCATAGGATCCACATTCTGCGTATCGAAGCCAAAGACATTGAAAGGGGGTGAATGCGTCGATTACTGCCTCTATGGATGCGTAGACAAGAGATTGATCACCAGCCCAAAGATCGAGTTCGTAGAGGTGGATCTAAGGAAGAACCACCCCATATCTATAACCTTCATAGACCTAACGAGCTACGAGATTCAGAACCTACTAAGATTCTTATCGTGTCTAGCGGGTTGCCTAGCCAACGTATTCGACGTGTGCAAAATAGTGTTTCTACATGGAAAAACGACGTATGTACTGATATGCAACGGGGATGGTGGTAAGGAAAAACTCGCTATAGTAGCTCACCAACCTAGGGAGGAGAGCAAAGAGGAGGGATCTCAGTAAATAGCTGATTTTTCGCGCGTTCTCCACCCAAGCTCTTCGAGCTCCGAAGTCTTTCGAACCATGTATATCAGCGCCGCGATCTCCGCCGCTACGCCACCTATCTTCAGCGGTAGCACTCCGAGCATCGACGATATCATCACTACGCCGGCTAGGACAACCATGATTATCGCGGTTGTGCTCCACAGGTTGGCTATCTGCGAAACTATCTCCTTTCTGAAGCCGTAGACCGAGTACCTAACGCTGGCACCTATGCTCATCAGCATCATGATGAAGCCACCGAGCATCGATACGTAGCAAGCGATTGCTGTAGCGGGATCCAGCACCATGGTTCCGCACCTTGGTTCCGCTAAATAGTTGGGTAGCAGGGGTTAAAAAGCTTTTCGCTACTTAGAATGCTCTACGCAGAGATAGATCCTAACGCTATCGAGCTCCAGACGAGCAACATCGCCAAGCGCTTTCCTAAGCTCGTCCACGTCGTACGCGCTCTTTGGATAGGATACGCATAGATAGGTCTCTCCATCGATGTACGTAAAGAAGAACTTGTCGGGCTCCACATCGATTAGCTTCCTAAGCCTATCGTTTCCGATAGCGAGATCCACGAGCTCCTCCGGATCGATCCAAAAACTCGTTCTAACGCCTCTACCGATCCTCTTCACATCGTCTTCGGTGAACGTCTTCAGCATCTCGTCCGCGAAGTGCTCAGCCTCAGCCTCCTCACCGAACGGCGTTCCTAGGAACCATGCTCCTCTATACTCCTTTCCAAGAGCGCTGGAGATAACGTGGTAAATCTCGTGGAATAGAGTCGATAGAAACTCGCTACCCACATACTCATCACTGAACCTACACGCGTAGCTAGCGATTGACAACGCTTCGAGCCACGGTCTAGACAACGTTATGTGGGAACCAACGCACTCACCCTTAATCTTCGATCCCTCAACCAAAGCGTCTTCGTATCCGAACTCTATCATGTACGGAGGTACGACCAATCCTCTCCTACCCATCTCAATCAACGTTCTTGGATTGAGTAGCGCGTACTCCTTAACAACGCCCAGAACATCGTTGCCAACAGCGTTCATATCAATCATCTCCCCGAGCCTAGATCTATGCTCAAGGAGCTTCCTAGAGACGAGAAGACCGTTCACCTCAACAACGTTCGCAAAACCATCTACCCACCCACCCCTCTCCGCAACGATACCTAGGTTAGGAACGTAGACGCTTACCTTACCACCAACCTCGAAAACTATGTAGCTATCTCTACGCTTCTTCAGCAACTCGATCGGTGTAGACCTATAGATCTTCTTAACGATCTCACCATCTAGATCTATGTACTCAACAACCTTTCCATCCCTATAGACTGTGCATATCCTAGGAGCTTCCTCGATGTTCGGAACTATGTTCTCTATTCTATACTCTCCGCAAACGAGGTCGTTTCCAACCGCGTGGCACTCACTACCTTCTACGACGTAGATCGCTTCGGCGGTGGCTAGACTCATCGTCTTCACCTCTCGATCACTATATCGTAGTATCCTCGCTTCAGAGAGTTGATCAATCTATTGCTCAAGCACTTCTTAGCCATCGAAACCAGAACCTCGTCCGGCAACGTTGATAGGGTTCGGATAACTATGCGGCACTTAGATCTATCTATCCATATTATGGATACCAACCTCCCCCCTAGATACATCCATATCTTGTTCCTGCTACCACCGGTGATGGTCTTTACGCACGACACGTTGCTCAATGCGGATACCCGCAACCTATTTATTGAGGATCCAACAAATCGTTTTTGGATAATCATGTCTATAGCGGATCCAGCACCCAGAAATCCGTTGTTTAACAACCCGTTGTTTAGAGTGACTAGGTTCTTGATACTGCAATGGATAAGCGGCGACGAGAAGCTCGTTAAGGCTCTGTACGATAGCTACGTCCACGGGGTTCCATCATCCGTTCTCGCGCAGAGATACGGATTCACTACGAGAACCATAACGAACTATAGATATAGAATAGGATCTATATGTAGCTCCACGAACCTCGTCACCACCCTTATGAAGATCGTGTTTCCGTACATAGAGAAGCTCAAGCCGATAATCGAGCCGGTTGGAGAAGGAAAGGTCATGTGCAGGATATGCAAGATCGTTATGCCGGAGTCGGCGGCTAAGCTACACATTTCGTATAGCCATAGAAAGCTACTCAACGAGCTAGCGCTGAAAGTCTTGGAGGAATCCGGATTGTTGGAGAAGCTCCTAGCAAAACAACGATAGTTCAGCGATGGAATCACTAAAGAAATAAATCGTTTTATACCAAGTGATTGCTTTTAATTTCTCTCTTTCTCAGCTCCTCAACGTCTCTCCTCTCAAACTCCCAGTACAATGGACATCGAAACACCTTTGATCCTCTCAACAAGCATTCCTTGCCATGGGGACACCTATGCTTGAATGGACATAGCTCACCGATGTAGATATCCATTGAAACCACCTCAACCCTTATTAAGAGACGTGTCATCGATCAATCCAAGGAACACGATGTAGCGTGGAACTCTCCCTTTATGTAGCTTCTTTGCCGCTTCGATCCACTCCTTCGACGTGCTGAAACCGCTGTACTCCACGTACTTCTCGATGTTCTCCTGCGTCGCTCTCACGCACGAAACGACGTATCCCCAAAACCTCCTTATCCCACCAACATCGACGATCAACTGCTCACCGACTCTCCTCGGTCTGTTCCTCATCGTTGCGACGAATCCGGGACACTCTTCGCTGAGGAGGTACTCCACAACCTTGGGATGAGTAAACTTGATTCTACCCACCATCTTTAACCACTTCACCCTCTTCCTCCTCTGGCATGATGCACGTATCGACCCACAAACCATCAACGTTGTTGCACAGCTTAGCCAAATCAACACCCATTTTCCTACCCATTTCCTCAAGGATTTGCTGTAGATACGACAACTTTCTGAGTATTAGAAGCATTAGCTTGCGCCTCATAGCACATCGACGTTCGTGCGAATCCATCTCAATTCAACCTCTTTACCACGGTCATAAAAACTAGTTCTTTACGAATATATAAGTGTTTACTGCGTAGCTAGCAGAGAGATGGATCGACTCTAAACCTGCATTTTCTGAGCGCTATGTCATCGAGCTTAACTATGCTGTCCTGAGTCACGTCCTCGGAGCACGAATCTATTGTTAGGAATCCGGCTAGGATCGCGGTCTTCAAGGCGTTGTATATATCTACGTACCTCTTTCCAAGCCCCCTAGCTATGCTTCTTATCGTAACGGTGTTCTTACCATCGTTTCTGTACCTACACGCTATCCTAACGATCTTCCTGACGAGGGGATCGATTTGCTGAGCCGTGCGAAACTCCATTCCGTCTAGGAGGCTGTAGAACGCGAGAGCCATGCCCTTGACTAGGTAGCTCGGCGGAACGACGACGTAGATCTCGTCGTTCTTCGTTATCCACACTATCCTCGGCTTAGAGCCCCTCGCCTTGATTATCCTAGCAACGGCTCTACCTATGCTCTCCCTATCGAACTCTCCATCCAAAACAGCTCTCTGAACCTCGGATACAAAGGACAGCACTAGATCCTTGTGGTCGTAGCAACACCCCTTCTCAAGATCCTCGTCGCGCGGCTCCCCCTCCCTACGCTCGCGAACTATCGCGGTTTCATACATGAGAGCCTTGAACACCTCCGGATCGCTCCTCATCATATCCTCGCCCGTCCTAGCGCTGGTCTCCACAGCGATCTCCTCGACAAGGTCGTTCACTGCTAGTATCATGCCAAGCCTAATCGAGTACTGCTGAAGAAAGGAAACCTCGCAGTCCCTCACCTCCCCAAAGACTATCTCTACGAGGCTCTCCGCAACGTCCAGTAGCTTCTCGTCGCTACACATGTACAGCACCCACTTAAGCTTGGAGATGAAGAGGAGCTGAGCCGCCACCGCTCTCCACAGCATCCTAGACTGTATGGGGTTCTTGCTGGGCTTGAACATGTTTATCCTTCTATTGGTTCGCAGAACGATCATCCTCCTCATCGACGCGTCAGTGATGAGCTCCGCAACCTCGTCGAAGTCCTCCGGCGTGGTGGTGGCTAGAACCACTAGGTTTGCATGCGGAGGTATCTCGAAGCTAGCCTCCTTCTTCCTCCTGCTAAACACTATCCTCCTCCTATCGAACACTTGCTTCCACAGCTCCACCACGTCGGATAGGTACGAACCGTTCTTCTTCGACTTGAGGTACTCGTGAACCTCGTCAGCGATGTTCACAACCGATAGGTGCTCCGAGAGCTCCCTAGCCAAGCCCTCCCTCGAAGGCTTGCCCGTTACCTTGATCGGCACGCCCAGAGAATTGAGCTTCTCAGCGGCGTGGGTAGCCACAAACGTTTTGCCCGACCCCGCCGGACCAACGATGAGCGTGTATATCGTTGGCTTCGAGCCGGCGGGTAGGTTAATCGCCTGCGCATCCATGACCACGCCGACCATGGCAAACGAGCTAAAGAGAGCTATGTTGTCCGGAGCGTCGGGTAGGTCAAGCTTTATAGCTTGGTATATCAAGCTAACCGGTCCGAGACCACCCTCGAACGCTCTCCACGGCATTATACCAGCCTTCGCTGAACGATCGCCTCCCTAACCTTGCTCAAGATCTTCAGAATGGTTGAGCAGAACCTCAGCGCGAGAACCTCTATCCTCTCCCTATCAAGCTCCACAACGCTTCCAGATACCCTCACCCTCAGCCTATTGCCAAGCGGCTCGGCGTCCACCCTAGCGGCGAAGCACTTCGCACCGCTTCCGCTTTCCTCAAGAAGTATGTAGATCGACGAGTTTGCGGGTAGGTACAAGGCTGAAATCGGGTAATCCGGTAGGAGATCGCGTTCGAGCTCCACCACGCCGCCAACGGCTTCGCGCTCAATTAGATACCTAGCGATCACAGCCTTGCTCGCGGAGTGCGTCGGTCTCTTGAACCTGCCCTCCTCCTCGTCGTACAACTCCAGCAACCTCTTCGTCGATCTACCGAAGAGCTTCCTCGTCGGAGCGCTGGAAATCACTCTCTTCATCACCGTCAGCGGATCGGCGCCTCCGAGAACCTCGCGAACGATGTCCTCCAGCCTCTCCTTGACTATCTGAGGGGCTTCGAACCGCGTTATCCCCTTGATAACCACCTTACCGTCGCTGGTTATACCAACGTAGTTCTTCTTCCCGGTGAACGCAACCTTGCTGAAGATCCTCTCCAGCTTGACACTCATCGCAGATCCGAATCGCTTGGTTAGAAACTCGTTGAGAGCCTCCTCGATCTTCGTAGCATCCTCCTCGCTCTCCACCACTACGAACAGCGAATCGGTGTCTCCATACACCACCCTCTTGCCGAGCACCGCCTCGACGAACCCTATCGAGACGTTGAGTATCTGATTCGCTCTAAAGAAGATGTATGCCGACACCAGCTCATTCAATCCGTTGCCCCTAGCCTTGCTAAAGATTCCGTAGGCTGAGTTAGCCAAGATCTTGATCGCTTGATCCGGCACCTCCAAACCCCTTTCCTTCTTCAGCTTCTTGGTCACGGCTCTAGCGTGGTATAGCCACGACAGCCATTCGTGAACCATTCCGGGCTCCGTGCATACCGAGAACCACTTCACCCCGCCTCCGCTGATCAGCGGTATGCGAAAACCATCGCTACACAGCCTCATCTTGACGGCGTCCACTCCATCGACGAAGTATATCGTTGGGTACAGCATGTTGAAGTCGAACACCGCAACGTTTTCGAAGTACGTTGGTGGGGTGAACGATGCGTAGTTCTTCGATCCGGATCGGTATATACCTAAGCCGTTGTCGAGCTCACCTATATCGAAGGATCGGCTCCTCAGCTCTAGGCAAGCGCCGTGCTTCCTAACGAGGTAGTCAGCCATTGCGTACTCGGCGAGAGCTCCTTGGCTAGGTAGCTCGGTTTGCGCAGAGGGGGAGATCCCGGTGAGCGCGTAGATCATGATCGTGGGGGGTAGGATCACCCTCGCTATCCTAGCCGTTAGGAGCGAGTCTATCGCGGAGTACTTAACTACCTTCTCCCTATCCCTTCGATACTCCTCGAATATCTTAGTCCTATCAACGCTACTCTCGATCTCAAGCTCCTCCTCGCTGGCAACCCCGAGAGCGTCGGCGACATCGTCTAGGGCGAGCCGCTCGGAGAGGGATAGACCGAAGCCGGATCCGTGGGACGCAACGAGCTCCGCTAGATCGACGTGGGGAACGATTCTAGAGCCGAGCACCACGGCTTGCGGGTGAAGAACGTTCTTGAGATCCTCGATGTAGGCGGTTAGATACGGTATGTCGAAGCTCTTCGACACGAAGCCAACGACGTAGTCGAACCTCTCGCTCCTCAAAACCTTTGCAAAGTCGTGAACCTCGTCGCCTTCAAGAACCTGCACCTCCTCCGACCCTCTCCCTAGATCGGTTACGGCGTAGGACACTAGGAATACGGGATCCCCCGGGCTAGGAAACGCTCCGGGCTTCGATGGCTTCACCTCGATGTCGAAGGCTAGCACCTTCAGCTTCGAGCTCTTCTCAAGTAGCTCCTCCATCACCGAAGCCACGTCGCTTGGAGAGAAGTGGAGCGGTATAGGGGTCTTCACCCCAAGCACGTCGGTCGTCAAATCCATCGATGTCCTCGCGCTGTACCGAACGTTAGCCATCGAAACCCTTCCGCCGAGCTTCTCAACCTCCTTGCTTAGGCGAGGCACTTGAGCTGGGTGAGCCGCGTAGACCTTGAACACGGGCTTCGTTGGTACGAAGCGTAGGGCACCGACATCGAATATGTACATAGTCAAGTCGGTCTCTTCGAACTCCTCCACGTCGCGGGGAACCTTAGTGGATAAAAACCACGGTTTGTGCGAGACACGCTCGGCTGAACCCCCCTCGTGGATTCGGTAGGCATGTAGCCGCGCACCTTGCTTCACGACCACCACTTCATACACCGTTCACCACCCGCATGAGAGCGATCTTGAGGGATTGAGGGTTGGAAAAGAGCTTGGTTAAAAACGTGGAGTTGCAAGGGTTTGGGCACAGATCTAGGAGTCTATAGATGCATGCACCGCTCGGTTCGTGACCGTGCTCGCTGAACTTCAGCGCCTGCTCCACGTTGTTCTCCAGATTCTCGTATATGTGGTCATACACCGCCGCGTCGCTCACCCCGTTGCGCTTGAGGAACTCCTCCTCTAGGCTACGGATCAAGTTAGCTACTTGCCAAACGATCTCCTCCCTAACGCCGGCTTCGGCAAGCGTTCTAAAGATGTGGTTCTCGATGATCGTCCACGTGGATCGAGTGTGGTTCACGTTCACTACCTCGCGCAGAATCCTGTACTCAACGAACCACTCCCCACGAGCTATGCCCTCGACAACCTTCACAAAGCCTACGCAGCCAAGCACCTTACCTACCTCAGCGAGTAGGCGAAGAGCCTTCTCAACGCTGTCTATCTCCCTACCCATTCTCAGACCTATCCTAACGCCTCTGAACCCCGAGCCGATCCTAGCCGGAGCTCCCTTTCCTACGTCTATCTTGGTAACCCCTAGAACGAGCAGAATCTCTTTCAGCACCGAGAGATCCTTGTCGTAGTACGTAGTCGATATATCTACGAAGCTGAGCTTCACGTACTGGCTAATCCTCGACCTAGGAGCGTAGATCGATGGGGCGACCACGGTTATGCCGTTAGTCCTAACGGTGATCTCCCCAGAGTATGGATGCTCAACCCTTACGTCCAGCTCCCTAGGGTTAGGAACTCGCAGAACGACGTGGACGCCGTACTTCGAGCCGTCCGCTCCCACTCTCCTCTCTATATATACGAAACTACCGAATTCTCTAACTAGTCTCCTAACCCTCTCCTCTATCTCCGGCGATCCGTTCTTAGCAACGTCGTAGTCTATTGTAACCACTCCACCGATGCCATTGACGATGGCTATACCAAGAACGTTCCTAAACTCTTTGGTGTCCCTAATCCGTGCGAGGGTGAAGCTCTCGAACTCCTCCCTCGTCATTCTCCTAACGAGCCACTTCTCGTATCCCTCACCCTTTCTAACGGCGGGTATCTTCTTCCAGCTCCAAGTCGGCAAAACGTTGAGCCCAGCCGAGTAGTACACCTCAGCTACCCTGCTAAGCACCTCCTTGACGCGCGTCACCAGCTTCTGTGATAGCAAGCAAGGCACCTCATAACGCTATCTTCGATAGGTTCTCCTCCACGAACTCCTCCTCGCTAGACCCAGACCTCCTCTCCTTCTCCATCTCCTCCCTCAGAACCTCATCGGCTTCGCGCTGAAGTCTCTCAAGCTCCTCCTCTTCCGAAGGCGACACCGTTTGCCGCGACTCTTCCGAGAACGCTTGCTGGATCCTAGACACGGCTCGCTGAGCGATCTCCCTGCGATCTACCTCGGCTCGCTCTTCCTCGAACTCTTCCGGAGCGTAGCTCTCGGCACCAAGATCAACGTCCACAACCGTGCTCTCCCTCCTAACCCTCGGATCGATGCTCATCGGCACGAAGGCTCTTACAAGCTCTCGCTCGGCGCCGACGTAGGTCTCCCTAGCAGTCACTATTATGCCGCTGAACACCGCCTCCTCGATCCTCTCCTCATCGAGCTTGCTGTGCACGATCTCGACGTTTGCCAAGCTCTTCGAGCAGAGAACGTCTCTCCTAATCCCCCCGGGCAACCTAATGATTATGCCCTTCGGGCTGAGCCTAATCACGGCACTCCTAACGTTGTAGATCTTCAAACCAGTCTCGACATCGATCTTCTTCGACTCGACTAGCTCGGCTAGCCACGTATAGAATTCTAGCAGATCCATATCCCCAGCAATGTCGTACCTCAGTATCCTTCCACCAACCACCTCCGGACGTATCTTGAGCGCCCTACCCTTCGTTAGGTAGTTCACGTAAACCTCCTTGATATCGATGGTCGATGGAGCCACTAGGTACCTAAGCTTACCGGATTCGCTTAG
>JALWBS010000011.1 GCA_027037025.1 Desulfurococcales archaeon
TAATCCACGAATAAACTTCCTGAACTTTGTTAGGAAGAGGTTCGAGAAGAACATCTCGAACGTAATCGACGCTGGAGGAGGGATCGTACCGACGAGGAGGCCTATACCATGCATGGTATGGAACGGTCTGGTAGTGGTCGGCGATGCAGCCTCTACTGCAAACCCCGTTCACGGAGGTGGTATTGGATCCGCAATGCTTAGCTCGAAGATAGCAGCTGAGACAATCGTAGAAGCTCTCGAGGCAGGCGATGCCTCGATGCACAGACTATGGCCTTACCAGTTAAGGTACCACAAAGCGTACGGAGCTAAGCAAGCTGCATTAGACGTTCTCAGAATGTTCCTGCAGACCATGACTAACGAGGGATTGAACTTCGTTTTCGAATCCAAGATCGTGGATGGCTACGATGTGTACGACATAGGTGCGAAGGGAGTCCTAAGGCAATCGATCTTCTCGAGGCTAAGCGCCATAGTAAGGCTAGGGAGAAAGCCTTCGCTTCTGCGCAAGCTGATCAAGGTCAAGAACTACATGGAGAGGGCTAGAGATCTATACTTAAACTTCCCATCGAAGCCGGAGGAGTTCGAAGCGTGGAGGAATCGTGAGAAAGAGCTCTTTAGCGAGTACCGCGAATGGCTAAGAAGAGAGGCGTAACTGAGCCGCTCGACAGCGCGTACATACGTCTCGTCTGATCTCCTTTATAAATTCATCCCGCGCACCTAGGTATGGGACGCTTTGTGAAGAGCATTCCTTCATCGGTTGCGGAAGTCGTTAGGAAGATTATCTCCTCCAAACCCATGCTCGCGCACTACGTATGCATGGACGTAGTGAATCACAGCGCTTTGGCTCGAAAGCTTAGAGATGAGGTGTCTAAGTATCTTGGGAAGGACGTTAAGGTTGACACCGTGAAGATCGCGATAATACGGTTCAGGGAGAAGGAGTGCGCAAGGTTCAAGGATTTAGCTGATGAGGTTCGGGCGCTGCTCAGCCAAAGCTCGATAAAGCTAGAGCACAGCGCTGCGTTAGCAATTGTTCGAAAAGAGGCGCTCCTGCTAAACCTCGAAAACCTGGGGAAAGTCATTCAGATGCTGCGATTCTTTAACATGTTGCAAGGTCCTAGAGACTCTGTAGTGATCGTACCTATGGAGGGGCTGACAACACTTATGTCTATCGTTGGACAGGAGTACGTTGAAACCGTCTACGCGAATCAAGCGGTGGTGATCGTGTCGATGCCTAAACTTCCCATCGAGGTTCCTCACGCACTCACGTTCCTCATCGGGCTTCTCACGCTAAACGGCGTTAGGGTTACTCACATAGCTTCGTGCAACCGGGACATCGTGATCGTGGTACCCGAAGACGATGCTTCAACGGCATACGAACTGATAACAGACGTAGCTCAACGAATGGATGCATCACGTCGTTCTTGAAATAGTTTCATTAGCTCGGCAACGACGAGAGCGACATCTGCCACAGGCACGGGGTCCATCGCAGGGATCGAATGTTTGACCGGGATCCCCTTGGACATTTCGTGCTTAGGGATAGACGTTTCCCCTCCCTGAATGACTATGCAGATTCTCTTATCCATCCCCAGCTCCATGATAACAGGCGCTATCTCGTGAGCCGAATCATCGTGTACCAGGTAGAGCGTTTCATCGATATCAAGAACTTCCCTCACCTCATCTAGCTGAGATAGTATGACAAGCTTCTTACCGCTTCTATAAGCGAGTTTACTAACCTCAGCCAAACCTACCTGAGCAGCCATTCCAACAGGTTTCACTACGACGAGGGTATCCGCAACACCGCTGGAATACACGACACGAGCGCAGTCCACGAGTCTCTGCGGACTTGAAGGAGCGTAGAGCGCTATCGCTATCATCATCTCACCTTAAGTAGTTCTCAGCTATGTAGAGAGCTATAGCTTTTGCAAGAGGTGGAGGAACTGCTTCACCGACTTGGTTGAACTGCTCATCTCTTCCACCGAGGAACACATGATCGTCGGGGAACCCCATCAACCTAGCCTGTTCTCTAACGGTAAGAAGCCTGTTCTCGTAGGGATGGATAAAGCGTGAACAGCCCAACACTGTTGGGGCAATTCTCTTCGGATCCAACCTCACGTAGTTAGGCAACCTCTTGTTAGCTCCTTCGTAGTAGTACAAAGCCCTACCTCTCTTAATCGCTGCTACGCGTCTCAGCTTCCTATCGCTCATAGGGACGGGATCATGGTTAGGCACGCTAACCGAGCCAGGAGGAGGCAACGATTTCAACGCTTCCTCTACGCAAATTCTTCTCTTCGTTGGTCGTGGAGAGATTGGGACGTTCGATATGAACACCCTCTTCCTATGGCTAGGCGTCCCATAGTTCTCCGCAAGCAGAACGTTGAAGAACAGCCCTCGATACCCAACGCTCTTGAACTCCTTAATTAGCGCGTCCTTGAGGGGGCCATCCATTATAGCTGGAACGTTCTCCATAACGAATATCTTGGGCTTTAGCTCACCAACGATCCTTATGAACTCCAGAGTGAGCCTACCCATGGGATCCTTATACAGCCTATCTAGAGGATCGGGTTCTCGACGCGGGTTCGCCCCCGTGAACGGTTCGCATGGTGGGCTACCTATAATCACCGTGGGTCTACCTCCTCCGAGATACGCGATATCGTCTCCGCTAACGTCCTTAATGTCTTCGCATAGGACCTGGCTACGGGGAAAGTTCGCTTTGAAGCTTCTTGCCGAAGCCCTGTCGCAGTCTATCGCTACAATGGTAGTGAAGTACCCACTATCCTCGAAACCACGCGAAAAACCTCCAGCTCCGCTAAACAGATCTACCACTGAGAACCTTCTCGTCATTCTCGATCTCTCTCCTCAACTTGTCCACTAGCTCGCGGAGCTTCTCAACGATTTGCGTGTTGTCCACCTCTACCAGATCGGAGCCACATCTTGGACATCTGAAGTAGTTCTCGAAGACCTCGTCGAAGGAGTACCTCGATCCGTCGACAGGGCACATGTAGAACACGTTCTCGGATTCGTACCGGAGCCTAGCTTCTAGCTTTCTCAACACCTCCTTCTTTCTCCTAAGCAATGCTTGAGAAATCATTTTCTCATCCGTGTACCACTTGTATACATGCCAGTAGCTATCTCGTCTCGTCATTCTCTTGTAAGAAACCAGCCCCAGTTTAACCAAGTCGTACAAGGCTTTCCTAACATCGTTTATTCTAAGCCCTAACTTCTCCGAGATCTCTTCATCGCTCAAGGGCTCCTTAACCTGGATAAGCAACATTAATACCTTTTCTCCCACCTCTCCAACGAGCTCCCTAGCTAGGGAACGTATGTCGTTAGCGGAGGTGCTCAACCTGTTCTCACCACCTTCTTACCCTTTGCACTGGGCACAATATACATTTTCGCATCTGGGAAACACAAGCTGAGCTCACGACCTTCTCGAAGCCTATCGAGGAATACTGCGAGCGCAGATACCTCAGAATGTGGCTGGTTCCCTATAGCAACGTTTAGGTCTGCTTCCTCGAAGACCCATCGCGGAACTTTTTCAGCGCCTACCACTACCAACACTTTCTTGCTCTTCCTAACATCGTCAACAACTTCATCTATCGGGAGTCCGTACATCGTCAAGTGCACAACGGTGCCACCACTATTCTTCCACTCCTTAACTAACTTCCTTGGGTTCACACCCATGATCAGCGAAAAGTATTTTCCACCCCAAGTCTCCAGAACCTTCCTCACGGTTTGCTCCAGCTTCTCGTCTACGACATCAGCAATGTAAACTGCGCGTGCTCCGAAGGCGCGGGCAACGAGAATGACGTGCGTGGTAATCCTCTTGTCCCTCTCGGGTCTGTGTCCTAGCCTAAGCACATGGATCTCTGGTGGTTCCAGCTGCTCGATAGTGATACAGCTCTGCATATCGCATCCTTGAGCTTATCGAAGTTGCTACGCTTTAAAGCGGATATAGGTACGACATCTATGACGTTGGTCTCCGAATCCGCAAGAAAGTCTCTCACGACCTCTACTCGATGTGCTACGTCGTCGGATCCATCGAGTAGATCGATCTTGTTGAGGGATACCACGAGGGGTAGACCGACGGCTCCGATCTCACGAAGTATCTTAATTGAAGAATCGAGCTTCTCGAGCATAACATCCTCAGGTTCGCTAGCATCGATAGTAAGGATCACAGCGTCGGCCGCCGTTATCTCCTCGAGCACAGCTCTGAACGCCTCGATTATGCTCACAGGGATCTTCCTAATGAAGCCCACGGTATCGACGAGCGCGATTCTGATTCCGCATAACTTGACAGCGTACGTTTTCGGGCTCAGAGTCGTGAATAAGCTCGTTCCCGTGGGTTTCCTCAGGTTTGTCAACGCGTTGAACAAGGTTGTCTTGCCCGAGTTCGTGTAGCCCGCTATTGCCACATGAGGAAGACCATGATTTCTCCTCTTGAGTCTCTCAAGTTCTCTTCTTCTCCTAAGCTGATCGAGTTCCTCACTAATTCTAGATATGCGCTTCCTAACATGTCGGTAGTAAGCATCTATCGAATACTCGCCTGCACCTAGGAAACCGGGTAGCTCTCTAAGCTTCGCCCTCCTAAGCCAGTCACGTATCAACGGTAACTGATGCTTTAGCCTCGCTAGCTCTATCTGTAGCTTTGCTTCTCGCGATCCAGCGTGTAGGGAGAATATCTCGAGTATCAGAAGAACCTTATCTATAACCTCGATGCCCAGCTCCTTCATCAAGCACGTTGTCTGTCTAGGCTTCAGCTCGTCGAAGACAAACATCTTATCGATTCCAAGCTCTTTCACAAGCTCACGAACTTTGCTTATCTTGCCTCTGCCCAGATAGCATCTGCTGTCGCAGCGCTTAACCAAGATCTCTTGAGCAACCTCGTACCCGGCTTCTCTCAGTAACGCACGCGCTTCGCTAATGTCTATCGGGTCTCGGCAAACGAGTAATACCCTTTCGTTTCTCCTAAAGCTCGTTAGCATAGCGCGGTCTACCACGC
>JALWBS010000012.1 GCA_027037025.1 Desulfurococcales archaeon
CACGCATCGACGAGCCATCTTCTGCCGATAAGAGGACAGGTCTTATCAGTAGCACACCATCAACCCTCATCAGCTCTCCATAAAGGGACTTTATCCTGTTCGTGTCTCCACGAACAACTATTATCAACATGCATTTCACAGGGTCTAGATGCACATGGAGAGCCGCTATGACGACGTCCAAATACCTGTGCTGGATGTCTGTAAGCATATCATCAACGGACTTAACCGTGTGGTCGTAAACCAAGCCTATGACTCCGGCTACTTTTCCAGCGAGCTTCCATCTCTGCTCGATTAAGAACATGCGTATCGCTTCCTGGACTAGCTTAGACCTGCTTTCGATACCCGCATCGCTCATAACCTTCTCCAGTTCGTCGAGCAAATCCTTGGGTAGGTAAACGCCGAACTTTTGACGCGTGCTCAAGGTTCTCGAAGGAATTCGAAATTGGAGTACTAAAAAATATTTTAGCTTATCAGCTTCGAGAGCTCTTCTACAACTTTCTTAGCTTCGGATTCACTGACTTGCTGTATGCCTCTACCAATGTGCTTCACTACATGTACGTGATCCTCCCTAGCGATGATGACGTAGTCTCGGTACTTTACGTAAAGAACCTTACCCGCCTTATCTATACAATCGCTTAGCTCTTGAGCTAGGGATGCTGAGCGTATGGCGTTTAAGAGTTTAGATACGTCGTTGAACGTTCTAGCGCTGATACCCTTCCTTAGGTACGCAGAGGGCTCCCAAATCTTTAGAGTAGCGTTGATCTTCATGAGCCACGCACCCGACCTCGTACACACTATTCAAAGTCCTCTATATAACCACACCCCTAGGTGGTTAAGGTCTTCAATACCTCTTCGAGCTTCGACCTCACTTCACTAAGCTTCGCCTTTAGATTCTGAACCTCTTTCTCGAGTTCCTCAACTCTCTTCCTGTAATGCTCTATCTCGCTAGAGATCTCAGTGGGTATGGCGATCTTCAGCTTACCGCCATTCTTAACGAGCATGTCGTACGTTTCCTTAACAAGTTTCCCTGCCTCCGTCTTCCCAGCTAAGTGGTGTCTTATCGTGGACTCAGATCTTCCGAGCTCCTCCGCTATAACATCTATAGTCAGCCCAGCTCTTTCACGTGCCAACGCTCCTGCGGCTACGATTAACGAGTCTAACCACGTCAGCTTATCCTCCGCGTTCCGTATCCGCTCCAACACATCGGGCCTAGTTATTGTTCCTAGAATCAGAGCTAGCTCAAGCTTTCTGATCTCTTCTTTCGTTAAGGGCTTAAGAGGAACTACCTCTTCACTCATACGAACTCACCCAGTCTCTTCTATTTGCACTCTATCACCTCTTATACGAACAACCCTGTTCGGATACACGATTATTCCCTTATCCGTTATCTCGAAGGGATGTCTACGCATATCATGCTTAGTCCCCCTCATTTTCCAGATTATGAGCGTTCTAACGAGCTCGCCCCCAACCTCGTCTAGATCCAACCTTATTATGCCATCAGCAGCGTGCTCCACACCCGGACCTCCAAAACCTCTCTCGGTTACGCTAACCTGCGATACGAGGATCGAAGTAGCTCCCAATCCCGATAACACACGCTTTAACTGCATCATTATCGACCTGGCGAGAGACGGTCTAGTGAGGTACAGTGTTGATACCGAGTCTATCACTACGCGCTGCGCACCTACGTCTCTCATGGCTTGCTTTATCACGTCGAGAAACTCCATAACATCGTCGACACTCTTAACAACGTACTTCTCTCTCTTCGCGGCTTCCCCTATACCACCCGTGAAAGCATCTACTATAGCAAACGACCCTTCCTCTTCATATTTCCTGACGTCCCACCCAAACGCTGCCATATGGCGTCGTATCTGCACTGGATGCTCCTCTAACGCTACGAGCACGCCAGGCTCGCCATGTTGGAGGCCAAAGTAAAGAAACTGCTGACCAAATATGGTTTTCCCAGTTCCCGGTCCTCCTGATAACAACACTACGTTTCTCTTAGGAATCCCTCCGTAGAGCAGCTCATCGAGGCCCGGAATACCTGTCTTTATCTTCTCTATCCTCAAACTCAAACGGAAGCACCTCGGGATTCTATGCTGCAAAAGTATATATAAAGCATACACGGTGATTACACACGTAATTGAAGTACGTATGTATACGAAGTCGATGCTAGCGTAAGCGCTGACTAGCTATCGCGGGATGAGTATGAGACTCCTAAGAATCGTGCTGGCTAGCGCATTAGTGGGGTTGCTCACTGGATTAACCTACGTAGCGTTAGCGATGCTAATGAATCTCACCTCGCTTTTGCACAACTCGTTGTATTCATTGAGCCCAGTATTCACGGTTTTTCTAGCTGCTTTAGGAGGGTTGATGACCGGGTTAATACTTCGATATGTATCCACCGAAGTTGCTGGTCCTGGTATCGATGCTGCGATATACTCGATAGTTGTGAGAAACGGGTTTATGGAGGCTAGAACCACGGCGTCGAAGTTCGTGGCAACGATACTGACGGTGGGTTTCGGAGCTAGCGGAGGTCTCGTTGGGCCAATGGCTCAGATAGGGACGGGCTTAGGTTCGATAGTGTCGCGGGCTCTCAAGCTAGAACCTGACGAACGCAGGAAGATAGCGTTGACAGGATTAGGAGCTGGAATAGCGTCCATTCTACAGACCCCTGTTTCCAGTGCTCTTGCATGCATGGAGATACTGTACCGAGGACCTGGTATTGAGGGAGGTGTGCTTATACCGTCGTTAATAGCATCATTCACAAGCTCATTACTAGTCTACGCATTTACGGGATACTGGTTCTCTCACCTATCTATCCAAGCATCTCTAAGCCTAGTCTCATCTCCGCGCATGATACTCGCCTCGATAGCTATAGGGGTCGTCGCTGGGCTACTAGCTAAAGCAATCGCCAAGCTCTACTTCTCACTAGAACGAGCTTTCTCACAAATGCCCATACCTATGGAGCTCAAACCCTCGCTAGGTTGCGCCCTAGCGGCGCTCATAGCCCTAGCCTATCCCTCGGTTTACGGAACCGGGTGGAACCTCTTCTGGTTATCCCTAAGCCCCCATCCGCTTCAACTCACAATAACGCTGATGACCATGAAGATCTTCGCGACGATCTTCACGCTCAGCTCGGGAGGTAGCGGAGGGATCTTCGCCCCAACGATAGCCGTGGGTGCGCTACTAGGTAGCTCCATGATGCACATCGTTGGTCTCAACAGCTATACACCCCTACTCTCGATACTCGGAGTAGCGTCAATGCTATCAGCGCTCTGCCGCGTTCCTCTAGCAGCGATAGTTCTAGTCATAGAGCTATGCGGCGGTGTACCCGCTTTAGTACCAGCCGTACTAACATCGTTGATAGCCTACCTCGTAGCAGGGCCACGGGCAACCATATACAAGAGCCAGTTAGAGCCCCCATCTCAATAACGATGCTGAGACGAGGTACATACGCGCACGAACTTACTCACAATGAGTCTGCTAATAACGTATATCGCGTACAACGACGACACGAGTAAGATCGCGAAGAATATGAAGGCAGGTATTTGACCCAGCACCTGGTAAACCAACTTGCTTAGGAACAACGTTGTTAGAAGCATAGAGAACACCATTATTACGTAACCGATAAGCTTTGCAACGCCCTTAAGCAAGACGCTCACCAACACAACTTTTGCCCAACCCTATCACTTTATACCTTACTACATTAGGGAGCCATGATCGCCGTTCCCAAGATAGGGAAAGTTGTTATAACGAAACGTAAGCTCGTTAAGAAGGCTCGACAAAATCGCTTAGCTTCCGAAGGCTCTCGAATACGCAGTCTTGATGCTGACGTGGATTCCCTCTGCATCGAGATCCTCTCTAGGTACTATGTAGTTCCCGACAAGGTTGAAGCAATCGCGTGCATAGATAAGCACGGAGTCGCGAGATATCTAATCAGAGAGCCTAAGCTTAGCGATAGAGACGTGGCTTTACTAACAACATTGTTAGACTACGTATACACGTCCATAACGAGGATCGAAGACGAGGACGATTTGAAGAACGCTGTGACCATAGCTGCAAGCGAACTGGGTTTAGAGGACGAACTATTTAAGAACTTCGATAAGCTGTGGTACTACATCAAGAGGGACTGCTTCGGTTATGGAGTTCTGGATCCTCTGTTCAGAGACGATAACATCGAGGATGTCGAGTTGTCTCACTGGAGGAATCCTGTAACAGTGGTTCACAGAAAGTTTCTAGCTTACGAAGCTCTTACTACGAACATCACCTTCAGCTCGGAGGAGGAGGTCAAATCGTTGATAGAGAGGTTAGCTCTTAAAAGCGGGAAAGCGATCTCCTTAGCTAATCCCGAACTGCATGCAGCTCTACCCGAAGGGTTCAGAATAGCTGCAACTCTCGGCGATCCCGTATCCACTTCACCGACGTTCGACATCAGGAAATTTCCTCGGGTACCCATAGACGTCGTAACTCTGGTGAGAGAAGGATGCATAGATCCTAGCATCGCTGTCTTCACGTGGATACTCAACGATGCCAAGATGTTCTACTGCGTAATTGGGGGGAGTGGTACTGGTAAGACCACTTTACTCAACGCATTGCTTCAGCTTAGCCATCCATCGTGGAAAATAGTGGTCGTTCAGGACATACCGGAGATAAAACTTCCTGGCAGACCACGGTTCATTCAACTGTTCGGAGAGACCACCATCGAACAATTCAAACGTTGCACAACAGCACTTCGCTATAGACCCGACATACTAGTCGTAGGCGAGGTGAGAGGGCGCGAAATAAGGGCCTTAGTTAGAGCCGTAGCCTCTGGGTCAGGATCTGCAACAACGTTCCACGCATCTACACCTAGCGAGTACGAGATGGCTATAAGGAACAT
>JALWBS010000013.1 GCA_027037025.1 Desulfurococcales archaeon
ACTCCCTTAACCTAGCAGCGAAGAGGTTCAAGGTCTTGTCTATATCATCAATGGCTCTGATGGCTTGAATCGCTAGGAGATCCCTCTTTTGGGCATACCTCCTTAACTTCCTACGCGTCAACTCTAGGTTCAGTCTATGAACAAACTCCCTGTACTCGTCCTCGCTACTGACAAAACCATATTTTACAGCTATCTCCGGTAGCTGATCGCGAACCTTCGCTATGGGTTCAGCTCCCGGCACTACCTCAACTCTGTATCCTTTCTCCGAAAATATTCTACCGGTATCAGGATCCTCAACGATTATCACCGTGTTTTCGGGGCTGAACTTCGAGGTAAGCTTGTTTAGAAGGTCTTTCAGCGCGGTCGTTGCATTGCCCTCCTCTAAAGCTAGCATCTCCTCAACGATCTTACCTATATCCTTCGGGTACATGACATACTCAACAATGTTACCGTTCTCATCGACAGCGAAGCTTCCGATCATGGTGTCAGCGATGTATATCTTGTTCACCTGCGCCGACATACCCCTAACACCACATTCAATCGAGTTTACCTATCAGACGCCGATATTTAGTCTTAACGTCGGATTAAACATCACAACAACTTATTATCCCCATAAACCCACGTGAGCTCAGAGGGATTCGCAATGCCATCCCACGGCTCGCTTACTAAGGCAGGTAAAGTGAGAAATCAAACGCCTAAGATCCCACCCAAACCTAAGAAGAACCTCATGCCCCGATTAAGGAACCGAAGAGAGTACTTCATTAGGCAGCGCAAAGCTCAAGGACTTCCGGTACCCCCAGTAGTGCCCCCGTCCTCCGTGCCGAAGAAAGCTAAAGCATAACCTCATTTTAAGATTCTTCAAGTACCGATCAAAGGGAATAGCTATTGAGCACTGAAGACCCCTTACCGGGGTACGGAGGTCGTCTTAGAGATCTTCTAGAGTCCAAAGGCGCTAGAGTAGGCTGTAGAGTCAGGATAATCCGAGAGCCCGGGGAGATCATAGAAGGAATACTCATGCCTAAACACTCTTTAAGCAATCCTCGAACGATCATAGTTAAGCTAGACAACGGTTACAACATAGGGGTAGACGTAGAGTCGGTAAAAGAGTTCTGCGTCATTGAGTGCAGAGAAGTTAAAAGAGCTTCAACAACGAAGTTGGCTATGGATTCCTCCAAGCCCCTCGTAACCATCATCGGAACTGGTGGAACGATAGCTAGCAGAGTTGAGTATGAGACGGGAGCCGTTAAACCAGTTATGGATCCTGAGGATCTGGTAGAACTAATGCCTGAGCTCAAAGAGATTGCAAGACTCAGAACCTTCGTCTTGTTCAACATCCTGAGTGAGAACATGACGCCTCATCACTGGGAGATGATAGCTAGCAAGGTACATGAATTACTCAGTGAAGACCCTAGCCAGGGAATTGTGATTGCTCACGGAACTGATACGATGTCGTACACGGCAGCGGCATTAGCATTCTCTCTTCAGAAGCTACCGAGACCAATAGTGCTTGTCGGTGCCCAACGAAGCAGCGATAGACCAAGCACCGACGCCGCGCTGAACTTCGTATCCTCAGTGCTCGCATCCATAGAGTTGAAGGTTGGCGAAGTCGTTGTGTGCATGCATGGAACAACCGAGGATACGTACAGCTTGGCTCACCGAGGTGTCAAGGTTCGTAAGATGCATAGCAGTCGTCGAGACGCATTTCAATCGATAAACGATGTGCCCATAGCCAAGATATATCCGAGAGAACGTCGCGTGATAATCACAACATCACGGTACATCCCCCCACACCGACCCGAAGAGCTAGAGGCACGAATAGGGTTCGACGATCGCGTCGCGTTGGTCAAGGCCTATCCAGGGTTCCAACCTGAAATAATAGATTTCCTCGTCGATAGGAAATTTCATGGCATCGTAATAGAGGGTACGGGGCTAGGACACATAACAGAGCAAGCCATTAAATCCATAGAGCGAGCCGTTCAGGAAGGTATACCCGTCGTCATGACAACGCAAACGTTGTTCGGTAGAGTCAACATGAACGTTTACACCACGGGTAGAAAACTCCTCTCCGTCGGCGTGATACCCGGCAACGACATGCTTCCTGAAGTCGCTTACGTAAAACTCAGCTGGATTCTCCACATCGATAGGGACATGAATTTCGTTAAGAGAATGATGCTGCAGAACCTAGTCCTCGAGATGAACCCGTTTCATAGAGTAGATCTCTTCCCCAGGTGGTTCCACGGATGAAAGCAGCTCTTAAGATACCAAAATCGCTGGATTTCCAAAGACTGGGGCTGAAGGTCGGGCTTGAGATACACCAACAGCTTGAGACTAGCAGAAAGCTCTTCTGTGAATGCCCACCCATCACGGTTTCACACGAAGAACTAGCTAAGGCGCCTAGGATTCGTAGAGAACTACGTGTAGCTAAGAGCGAGCTTGGGGAAATCGATGTTGCTGCAGCATTTGAGGTGCAGAGAGGTAGGGTGTTCGAATACATAGCCCCTCCATCGGCTTCGTGTCTCGTAGAACTTGATGAGGAACCTCCTCACGAAATGTCGCGCGAAGCCTTAGTGATAGGATTAGCAATTGCTTTAGCGCTACACGCAAAACCCGTTGACGAAGTGCATGTGATGAGGAAAATCGTTGTTGATGGATCCAACACGACGGGATTCCAGAGAACGGCCATCATAGCGATGAACGGATACGTAGATACCTCCTTTGGCAAGGTAGGTATTCAGACGGTTACTCTGGAGGAAGATGCTGCACGTAAGATCGAAGAGCACGATAACGTAGTTGTCTATGCTTTGGACAGACTGGGAATACCATTGGTAGAGATATCGACGGCTCCAGATATACACAGTCCTGAACAAGCTAAGGAAGTAGCTGAGACTATAGGGATATTGATGAGGTTGACGGGTAAGGTTAAGAGAGGTTTAGGAACCATTAGGCAAGACATCAATTTATCCATAAGCGGTTCTCCGAAGATCGAGATTAAGGGGGTACAGAGGCTCGAGTTATTACCTAAGGTGATAGCCAACGAAGCTCGTAGACTATACGGTCTTCTAATGATTCGAGACGAACTTCGTAGGAGGAACGTTAAGCCGAATGACGTGATGTCTCAGAAGCCCGTGGATGTCACGGATCTTCTACGAGATTGCGGTAGTCGCATAGTTAGATCGGCATTGCAGCGAGGCGAAAGAGTGTACGCGCTCAAACTTCCTAAATTCGATGGGATACTCGGTATCGAACTTCAAGAGGGTCGAAGATTCGGAACGGAGCTCGCCGACTACGTAAAGCAGTGGACGGGTCTAAAAGGGCTCATTCACAGCGATGAGTTGCCCGCCTACGGGATAACGGAGGACTACGTACAGGCTATTCGCGATCGTCTAGAGATGGGGAATCTAGACGCGTTCGTGATCGTGATCGGTCCTACGAACAAGGTTTTAAGAGCGTTAGACATTGTTAAGGAACGCGCTGCTTACGCAGTAATCGGGATTCCTAAGGAGACCCGCGCTGCGAACGATGATGGTACGACGCGGTACATGAGGCCGCAACCGGGAGCTGCGCGCATGTACCCGGAAACCGATATACCTCCCATTGTCGTAACGGATGAGCTCCTAAATGAAGCGAGAAAGCTCGTTCCTCCTCCACCTACCGAAGAATTAACTAAGCTCGTGAATACGTATGGATTGAGTAGGGATCTAGCTAAGCAAATCCTCCTTAGCGGTTACCTAAGAGTATTCGAGGACCTTGCTAAAGAGTGCCGATCGTTCTCACCCTCCATGATAGCCTCGGTATTCACCTCAGTAGCTGGGGAGCTTAGGAAACTAGGTATAGAGCTATCAGAGATCCCCGACGCTGTGATACGCGAGGTTATTCTTGTAGCGGATTCCATGAACTTAGGTAAGGATGGACTCGTGGCTTTATTGATGGAGGTCGGTAAGAGGGGTGTCAAGATACCTGAGAAGGTTAGGGAGCTTGTGGAAGCGCTTGGTATCAAACCCCTAGATTTGGAGAGCGTGCGCAAAGAGGTTGAGGAGGTCATCAATAACCACATGAACGAGATCATGGCTAGAGGGGAGAGGGCATTCAGCTTCGTAATGGGGAAGGTAATGTCTAGGCTCAGAGGCAGGGTGGATGGGAAACTCGTTGCGAAGATAGTTATGGAGGAGCTCTCAAAGATCTTTAAAGGATAGAGGAATTAGCTCTTTGGGTCATGCTGGTCCAGATATCATCACGCAATCAGAGCCGGAGATCCAAATCATCCCGGTGAATCCCTTGAAGAACCACGCTTTTATCCCTGATGTCAACCGCGAGAAATGGCTTAGATGGAGAAACGAAGCGTATACAACCTTCCTTAGAGACGTTGAAATAGGTTACGCTGATAAGGATCTCGTAGGGTTCATCATCGACATCTTCGAGCGATGCAACCATCTCTTCACCATAAGCTCCTGCAGCGGTCGAATTACCCTCGTCGACTCCGCATTTCCTTGGCAACGGAGGGAATCTAGCGTGGTATTCAAGAAGCATGACCCTATAGAGGTTTCCGAAATCTTGTCCATACTGACGCAACCATGTGTCCATAGGCTTTGGCTCATAGCATCAGGTCCTATCCTCCACTTTGTAGCTGATTCATGGAGTAGTGCCCAGAAGCTCCTAGGAGTGGCTAGGGAAGCTGGGTTTAAACATAGTGGCATAATATCCGTTCGTAACGATGGCATAGTTATCGAGGTGATAAGCGGGAACTGGATCTCGACGCTGCTCAAAGATGGTGACAAAACGCTGGTGAACATAGACGCTCTTCCACACATCGTCGCAGTATTCAATCAGAACCTACTCGATGGAAAAAAGCGTTTAAGAAAGCTGCACGAGCTCGTACTAAAGGTTTTCGGTTGACCGTTCTAAACCTCAACAAGATTATTAAGCAGAACACAGACATAGCTATGATAGGGTATTGACCATGCAATCCATATGGGATACGCTAAAGCCGTTAACACCTGGTCAACAAGAGATGCTGGATGCATTGAAGAATCGGAGCTACGAGATCGTGGGATTCTTCGGACCTACGGGAACGGGAAAATCTCTGTTCAGCCTCGCCTACGGAATTCAGGCAGTGTTGGACAACGAATACAAGCGCTTTGTCATAATAAAGCCCGTGGTAGACATAGTGACTGGAGAAGAGATCACAATGACTAAATCGCCGGAGGCATTCATGGAGGCCGTCAAGAGTTACGTGCAGGACGTGATAGGCACTTTTATTGAATGGAGAAAGATCGAAGAGTTGATAAAGGATAACAGAATTGTGTTCGCAGATTCCAGGTTCCTTAGAGGTAGAACTTTCGATGAGTCCATCGTGTTCCTAGACGATATACAGCTCATGAAGGCGGAGAGCATAATCGAGGCCGTGGTTAGGATCGGGAGGAATAGTCGGCTAATCGTAGCTGGAGACCCGGTGTTCCAAGCACTGCGAGAAGTTCAACAAGATCCTGCAGCTTTGATAAGAGAGGTTCTCCTAAGCGAAGAAAAGTCGAGGGTCGTTGATTTAGGGGTCAAGGACATAGTTAGAGAAGGAGCCAAGCGAGGCATAAGGCTACTCCTCGAGTACAAGATGAGAGCGCGCCCCCTAACGGAGGAAGAGAAGAAGATCTATGACGTAGTGAAGACAAAGTCTCCTGACGCCGACATCGTCACGGTACTCGATATATCCGACCTAAAGAAACAGTTCGATGTTGGTAGCGAACACGTACCGGATGCACTCATAGTTGTTAAGCAGGGACATTTGGGACGACTTGTTGGAAGAGGTGGTGAACGCATAAACTCAGCTGAGCAAGAGCTAGGAAAGAGGCTAAGAGGCGTCGAACTAAGTCTCGATTTCAAGGACTTAGTACGAGCCGTCCACCCAACACCATGGATATGGAAACACATTGAAGAAATCGATTTCGCAGGATCAAACCTTCAAATAAAAGTGTATGACGACGTGATAGGAGCTATGGTGGGTCAGCGCGGAGTCTACGTCAGGTTCTTAGACGCCGTGATAAGGAAACTGCTTGGCATAGGCGTAAGAGTGGTAGCAGTTGAGAGACCCAGATCTAGGAGAGGCAGATGATTCGAATCACCTTATTAGCTCTGATCGAACTCTTTTAACAGTTTCGAATTCCTTCCTTCCTATCATCAAGGGCTCGAACCTGTCCACCACTAAATCACCCGCTACTATAACCGTCTCAACACTGTACATATTATCGCATATCAACTCGTACAATCCCTCATCATCGAATATCGTCGGTCCATGAGGAGGTTCCCGGAAATTCAATATGATTATGTCAGCCGTTGCGCCTTCGACGATCCTTGGCACTCCTATATTTAATGACCATGGATTCGCCGATGATAGTACCCGTGTTATCTCCTTAGGGCTAAGACCATTGAAGCGCAGCATCTGTATGTAGCTACGTGGATGAGATAATCGAGGGTTGGTGAAGGCAATACCTTCCTCACCTCTCCACAACTCTATGGCATCGACAACAACTTTTCTCGTACAAAGTTCCGATGACGTATTGATGCAGGTTAGCCTATCCTGGAGCTTCCTAGCTACATCATCGTTACAGGAATCCACGTAGGCAAACGCATTCAACGATCTGAGCTCGTCTTGACTAACATCTACAGTGCCTTTGGATAGAACACCGAAGCTCAGAATCCCTTTAGGTATAGCGTCTTGATCCACGATGCTCTTAGTAGCCGTCCTAACTCCCTCGTATAACTCGTCGCGATTCTTGAAGAGCAGCCTTGTCCTCACCCAGCACTTCGAAACGGCTTTAGCTACGACGTCGACGTAGTCAGTGTTGGCTAAGGCGACTATTGACGTCGCTCCCCCGAAGGAAAGGATAGTTAGGCTAACCTCTATGAGCGCACGAAGTTCGTCCTTCGATACCGATTCTATGCATTCCCTAGGATTCCTCGAGCATCTTGATATATATCTAAAGGGCAGTTGAAGTAGGTCAGGTATCCCTAGAACGAATCCTGGCATAACAACTCTCCCACGCCCATCGATTACATACTCAGCGAATTCGTACTCAGGTGGAGGAGGTCCTTCGCCAACGGCGACAACAATGCCCTTGTTTATGAATACGTAACCCTCGTTTATGATGGGCTTGTCCTCTCTGAACGTCACTATCTTAGCGCCATCTATCAGAATTTTCATGAGACCTTATCCTATCGTGAGGTCGTGAAACGAGGTTAAAAGCTGTACTGCTTTAAAACTAGCTAAGTGCGTAACCCTAAGATGAAGAATGATGATCGTCGGATGCATTCCGCGAGAATGCGCTGATTCATTCATCGAAAAGTTGGTATCCAGATACCGATCCAAGATATACGAGTACAACACATTGATTAAGAGCTACGGTGTGAAGCTTAAGCCTGTACACATCGTGGTTTCGAAGAATAGGAAGTACGTATACCTAGGAAGGTACTGGTATAGGGTCGCCTATCAGAAGGGCAAGATCAAATGGATTTACCTAGGTCGGTTCAAACCCTATAAGGATATGCCTGACCCACCAATCAACCCTTTAGACATAATCGTTTTGCGTGAGGAGTGTTCCGACATGACATGCATAGAGATCCCCGACTACCTAAGTAAATCTAGCGAAATCCTGTTCTACATGCTGACGCTCATAGCTGAGTTGTCAAAAATGGTCGATTAGCAGATTCGAAAGCTGTTCTTAGCTACACAATTTTAGAAGCTAGGTAGTACTCCACTTGACCCCCAGCCGTAGTCGTGAAGTTTATGTACAACGGAGCTTCGGTACCGAACTTAATGTCCACAGCGCTTCCAAGCCTTAACGAATCAACTATTTTAGATAGGTACTCGGCATCGAATGCTACTGAGCATTCCTTCTTGATGTTTAGACTCACCAACGTTCCCGTTAGCGAACTGAATCTATAGTTCGTCTTCTTAGTTTCGTAATCGAACAGCACTACCTCCTCTCCCTGAGCCCTTATCCCTATCGTATCCGTAAGCGAGGAGAGCTCAGATATCGCTGTTCTTAAGGGGTTTGCAAGCAACGTTGCCTCAACATCGTACTCCACCTTGATTTCCGGCACTTCCTCGCTAGCAACACTAAGGTTCCTGAACTTGTACCTCCTAACGGTCGTTCCTTCCAACACCATTTCAACGAACTCCTCGTTCGCAGCGATGGTTATCTTATCGTTCTTCTTTATGTGCTTCAACGCCTTAACAAGGTTCGCTACAGAGATCCCTACGAACAGCTCCTCTTTAACCTCATACTCCTGAAACGACTCCGGCGGCATGAAGGCTTTGAAGAGCGCTATCCTTCCCGGATCGAGGGCGCGAACCTCTACACCATCGCTTTTAACCATGAATGCAACTTCATCGACGATCTCAGCCAACGTCTTCAGTATGTACGTGAACTCCTTAGCGCTAGGATACGAGAATAGCACTTTTGGTTCTATCGTAAGCTTAACGCTCATAGATCCCCCGCATATTTACTGCTGGTAACCAAAGTAGATAAGGCTGCTACTTAAATGATGAAGAACCCGTAGCTGATACGTGATGAACCGTATGAGTACTGAACACTTTCGTTCTGCCCCCGCTCACCGTGAGTACAGCTGTTTACCTCAATTCTTATACATATTCCTAACCCCCGGCAGCTACGGGATCGGAAAATGCTTTGCCCTGTATGCGGTGCCGAATCTCTTGTCTGGGACTACGAGCGAGGATACATTGTGTGCCAAAGCTGTGGAGCTGTAGTGGAACAACTTTTCGAGGAGCACTGCTTTGCAAAGCCTATGAGCACGAATTCAGGCTCTGAAGCCGGTATTCACTCCGTAAGAATGGGGTTGGAGAAAAAGAAGCGATACCTCCGAGAACGAGCCCTTAAGGAGAAGTCTTCGTTCCTAAAGAGATACGAAGAGCTTAGCTCTAGAGCTAGGAAAAACGTTGTAGTGAATGTGAATGCCTTGATAAATGGTGGTCGCGTATTCGTGCACGTTAAGGAGCGAGAGCTACATCAACTACTATCGGAGGATCACGAGCTCCGGGAAGTATTAGAGAAAGTTGTGGAGAGCGACCCGGTGCTCTCCTCTCGGACTTTCAGAGGTAAAGTTGCGTTGGCGATGATGATAAAGAACTTTCGTACTAGAGGCGCTCCATGCATTGACGAAGTGTGTAAGGTTACGGGGGTATCCAAAACCCACGCGAGGAGGTTACTAGCTTTGCTACGTAGAAGGGCTAGAACGGAAATCATATGAATACGCTAAAATACCTCGACTGTGTGGCGATGTAGGGCGACGTGATATTAGCTGTGGTTAGCGATACTCACGATAATCTACACGCTATAAGGAAGATGCTCGAAGCGTTTAGGAGATGCCAACCCGATCTGGTTATACATCTTGGGGACATAATCTCTCCATTCTCGCTTAGGGAAATGCTCGCTTTCCCGACGAGGTACGTATTCGTGCTAGGCAACAACGACGGTGATAGATTGCTGCTCAGAGAAATCGCCATGAAAGCGGGAGCCGTAATGCGGGACCACGTACATGAACTCAACGTAGATAACCTAAAGCTGCTCGCCATGCATGGCTTCGGCTCCGCTGAGCTTACTAAGAGCTTGGTCGATTCTTTAGCACTATCGGGTAGGTACAACGTGGTTCTGTACGGTCATACGCACCAGATCGATGTTAGGAGGGTGGGGGGCACCCTCATCGTAAACCCTGGCGAGTGCTGCGGTTACTTGACGGGTAGATGCACATTCGCATTGCTAAACACTAGAACTCTGGATGTCGAGATCGTGCATCTCTAACATCGTAGTCCCTAGTCCCTGAACTTATTCAAGAGCTCTGCGAAGCCCTCGAACTTGTGACTAAGCACCAAATGCTTGGGATGATTAGCTCTCACAACGTCTACTCTGCCAACGGATGTGTTTCTAGGCATCTTCCTCATTGCGGTAGGATCACGCTTAGCTAGATCGATGCATCTACGCAATGCTTCTACGTATCTATCGATGTACTCGATGGGTTCGGTCTCAGTGAGCTCTATCATCAAAGCCTCTTCGACTATCAAGGGGAAGTATGTTATTGGTGGGTGAAGCCCTTGATCCTCTAAGCACTTAGCAACATCATCGGCTGTAACGCCGAATGCCTTCTTCAACTTCTTAGCGCTCAACACGACTTCGTGCTTCCTAGGCTTTGTCTTACTATGCGTTAGCTCAAGATAGTCGGCGAGACCCACCTTCTCGAGCTTCTTAACTAAGTAGTTCGTGTTCAGAACTGCGATCTCGGCAACCTTCCTTAACCCTTTACCTCCCAACATAGCGATGTATGCAAAGGTCCTTAGGAGCGCAGGGACATTACCGTAGTAGACCCTCATCATTCCTATGCTTCGTGAACCCGAGTAGTTCCAGAAGTATCTACGGCCATCGAAGTCCAGCAATGGCCTTGGTAGGTACTCGACAAGCTTACCTTTAGCGCATATAGCTGCGCCTCCTGGTCCTCCACCACCGTGAGGAGCTGCAAACGTTTTGTGCAAGTTAAGATGAACTATATCGAAGCCCATATCACCGGGCCTCGCGATCCCCATTATACCGTTGAGGTTCGCACCATCGTAGTACAGCAAAGCTCCTACCGAATGGAGCTCCTTGGCTATATCCAGGATCTCGTCCTCGAACAACCCCAGCGTGTTAGGGTTGGTCAGCATCATTCCCGCAACTCTATTCGAAAGCACTGCCTTAAGAGCATCTAGATCGACCGTTCCGCGATCGTTAGTGGGTATGTTCACGACCTTGAATCCGGCCATCGCAGCGCTCGCCGGGTTCGTTCCATGAGCGCTGTCGGGAACCAGCATCTCGTCCCGAGCTTCGCCAAGGTCATCGAAGTACTTCCTTATCATTAACGCTCCAGCAAGCTCCCCAGCTGCACCCGCTGGAACCTGTAGACAACATCTATCCATTCCCGTAATCTCAGCGAGCCATCTCTCCAACCTGTACAGCATCTCTAGAAGAGGCTGGATGTACTCCTCAAGCTCTTCCGGATGAACATCCTCGACGCCCGCTTCCTTCAAGAACTCGTTGCATACCTTAGGGTTGTACTTCATGGTGCAGGATCCTAGGGGGGTTGGCCCCACGTCGATGCCGTAACTCATATGGGATAGCCTTACGTAGTGCCTAACAACCTCTAGCTCAGAGATGTTCGGTATACCGAGCTCTTCTCGCTCCATGCCGAGCTCTTTCAGCATCTCCACTACTTGACGTTCGTACTCAGTGAAATCGTTCTCGAACGGTACTCTGAAACCGCTCCTGCTAGCCGATGGATACGCTATAATGGGTTTCTCAACCCATTTAGCTTGCCTCCACATGGCTCAGCACCTCTCCAAGGACTTTAACAAGCTCGTCGATATCGCTTCTGCTATGCGCCTCCGTTACGCACATAACCATAACGTTGTCTCCGTACCCGTACCTCGACAAGTTCGAACCGCAGAGAATACCTCGCTCACGCGCTCTGCGAATCACATTCTCTACGCTCATACCCTTAACCCTCGTCGCTACCTTTAGGAAGCTCGGCGAGTTTCGATACAGGACCTCGACGCCATCAAGATCGCTGAGCCTCGTCTTAAGGTACAGAGTTCTCGAAGCTATGCTCAAAGCCAACCTCTTAAGACCTTCTCCACCTATAAGCGATAAGTACATGGCGGCGGCGATCGCCATGAGGGCGCTGTTCGTAGTTATGTTCGAAGTAGCTCGCTCGCGCCTTATGTGCTGCTCTCTTGTCTGGAGCACGAGAGCGTAGGAAACGTCTACGCCATCCTCGGTGAGCGTCATTCCAACTAATCTCCCGGGGAGTTGACGAACAAGCTTGAGGTCACGTCTTGTGCCCAGTATACCCAGCGTAGCCCCTCCGTAGAACAGCCCCAGCCCTAGGGGCTGCCCCTCACCAACAACGATGTCTGCACCCAGCTCACCCGGAGGCTTCACGATGCCTAGGAGCAGAGGGTTTGCGAAGACCACCAACAACGCGCCCTTCTCGTGGCATGCATCCGCCAAAGCCTTTACGCCGTGCTCAATCACGCCATAGACGTTGGGCGTCTCCACAACTAGAGCCGCCGTATCCCTATCTACGAGCTTCACCGCCTCCTCTACGCTCGTAGCTCCACGCTCGTCCAACCCAACTCGCTCGATCTTGATGCCTAGTCCGTATAGCCACGTCTCAAGAACCCTCAGCTTGAGGGGGGATAGGCCTTCAGACACCAGCACCTTCGAACGTTTCGTAACCCTGATAGCCATTCTAACTGCTTCCGCCAACGCGGTCGAGCCATCGTACATCGATGCGTTGACCACTTCAACGCCGTAGAGCTCCGCTATCAGCGATTGGTACTCGAATAGAGCTTGTAGAAGCCCTTGGTTTATCTCGAAAGCGTAGGGTGTGTATGCAGTGTAGAGCTCTCCCCTATAGATGAGTTCCTTGATTACCGAGGGAACTACGTGGTAGCAGTGCTCGATTCCCGCGAAGGGAGGTATACGGGGGTTGGAAATGCTTTCACGAACCCTCTTAGCGAGCCTTAGAAGCTCGTACTCGGAGACCCCCTCCCCATCCTCGCTGAGACCAACCCTAAGGGTTCTCTTCAACCTGATCTCGGCCGGTACGTCTTGGAACAGCTCCTCGATGGATGCGATCCCTACCTCCTCCATGATCCTTCGTTTCACAGCTTCATCACTGTTCTTAGCCCAGGGAATCTCCACGAGTCCTCACGGTACTAGATATGCAAGGTATGAAGCTTTAAGTTATTTCCAAATGCAGTCTAGACCTGTGAGAACTTGCGGTATTCGCCTCTCATCGATGTCCACAGAGCACTGGGCGCATCGATAGGGGAGTTCGCGGGTGTTAAAACGGCCCTAGACTTCGGTAACCCCGTTGAGGAGCACGTTGCTACGCGTACGAGCGCCACCGTGTTCGATCTGAGTCACATGGGTAGGATCGAGGTGGAGGGCATAGCATCTCAAGAGTTTCTCGATAAGCTGGTAGCTAAGAGCTTGTCCAAGTCGCGGGACGGATTCATGTTCGGCCCAACAGCATTTCTGAACGAGCGCGGCGGCTTCGTCGACGACGTGATGCTCTACCGCGTATCCAACGTTAAGTGGCTCGTGGTATGCAACGCTGCAAACGTGTCTAAGGTACTGAACTGGATGGAGAAATGGCGTAAGGAGCTGGGCTACACCACCAACGTTTCGATCAGAGATCGCACTGAGGATCTCGCCATGATAGCTGTTCAGGGGCCCAAATCCGTTGAGGTTATGAAGCGCGTGGGGCTCGAGGAGGTCGCGGAGCTGAAGCCTCTCCAATTCCTAACGGGCTTAAAGTGGAGAGGAAGCGCTATACACATCGTTAGTAGGAGTGGTTGGACTGGGGAGGATGGGTTCGAGATCCTTGGAGAGCCAACGGTTTTGAAGAGCTTATTCAAGGAGCTCGTAGACGCTGGGTGCAAACCCGCTGGGCTGATAGCTAGGGACAGCCTAAGGATCGAGATGGGGTTCTGTCTCTATGGCTCCGAGATCGACGAGAACACGAACCCCGTAGAAGCTAGGTACTGGGTATTCGATATCGACAAACCCTCTTACATAGGTAAGGAAGCTCTGGATAGGGTGCTGAGCGAAGGTGTTGATAGAGTTAGGCTGGGTGTGAGAATGAAGAAGGGTGTGAAGTTCGTTCCTAGAGCCGGGTACCGAGTGTACGTAGGGAATAAGGAGGTGGGGGTAGTCACCAGCGGAACCTTTTCACCAGTGCTCGGCAGAGCCATAGCACAAGCATACATCTCGTCGCGATACGCTATCCCCGGGCTTGAGGTAGAGATCGAGATCCGAGGACGTAGATACCGAGGTAAGCTAGTGGACTTCCCCTTCATCAAGAGGTAGCTCTATCAAAGCCCTTATATCCCCACATACGTACGAGCTCAGCGGAGGTGGCCGCGGTAGCTCAGCCTGGGAGAGCGCGGGACTGTGGAGCCTCGGCGCAGAGATCCCGAGGTCCCGGGTTCAAATCCCGGCCGCGGCCCTCAAACCATACTTAAAGCATTTTAAGCATAGTTCTCTAGAGCCCCCTAGGGTCACCATGGCTCGCTCGTACTACACGAAGTACAAGTCCATCGTCGAGAGGATGGGGTTTAGACAGCTGGATGTGTATAGGTACGGAAACAGAGAGGTGCTTAGGTTGCAGAGGCTATCCGATGGAAGGGTGTTTGTCGTAGAGCTCCCTAGGAGAAGAGACGAGATGAGCCTCGAGGAGTTCGAAAAGCATATCAGAAACTCTTTATCGAAACGAAAGTAGTTGACATACCAACAGCCGCTCATCGTCCTTAGGCTAAAGCACTTCTATAGAAAGGAAAGAGATTGCATTGAAGCGCGTAGTGTGCCCCGCATAACCGATCCCTCCTCATATCCATCCCCCGTACGGGGTCTCGGAGGGACGTGAGGTAGCGGGGCCAGTATGTGGTGTAGAGACATCGCCTAAAAACGCAAGCTCTCATCGCTTCGAGGGACCGGGAGAAGCCAGCACGTTTTGATACATACTCCGTGCTTTGGTGGGGCCGGTGGTAGCGGGGGGTGGATTTGAACCACCGACCTCGGGGTTATGAGCCCCGCGGGCTACCAGGCTGCCCTACCCCGCTATCTTACGGCCCCGCAGCAGTGGTTGCTTGGGGGGTTATAGGCTTTGATAGCCCACGAAATGTGTTATACCTATAAATTTGGCTCTATGCCTAGGTGCTTGGGGTGGAGGTAGTGAGCTCTGTACCTACCGAAACTGCTCATAAAGTTCTAGCTGAGGCTCTGGGCAGGCTCGTGTTAGTGAAGCTTAGGCAGGGGAAGACCCTTAGAGGGAAGCTCAAGAGCTTCGATATGCATCTAAACATCGTGCTGGACGATGCTGAAGAGGAGATGGAGGACGGTTCGTGGAGAAGGCTTGGAACGGTGTTGATAAGAGGGGAGAACGTGGTCATGCTCTCGCCTATTCAGTGATCAGCGTTTATAGGGCTGATGCATAGGGCTCCGCATGGGTGGTTACATGGGTAAGGGAACCCCATCGTTTGGTAAGATGAGTAAGAAGGTTACGCATATCAAGTGTCGGCGATGCGGTAGGGTTGCGTTCAATGTTGCTAAGGGGTACTGTGCT
>JALWBS010000014.1 GCA_027037025.1 Desulfurococcales archaeon
ATAGAGGATCTAATAGATTGGTTAGCTCCCCGAACCTCTAGAGGAAAGCCTCTGTGGGAGAGAAGCCCTCCAACAACATGACTCCCTACCTTAGCTATGCCTACACTACGCTGGCATACGCAGCGAGTGGTACATACATAAGATCGCTCGCGACAATACAGTTCCTAAAGAATCTTCTAGCATCCCAAGCAACATCTATTAAATAGCTACCGTAACGAGCGCTAACATGGGTTAAGATCAAGAGCTTTGCGCCAAGTTCTCTAGCAAGAAGAGCAGCGTCGCGAGCAGTAGCGTGGAACGATGCTCGCGCTCTGTCGTCATCGAGCGAGGTAAAGGTTGCATCGTGTATCACCACATCCACTCCAACACTTCGCAAAATCTCTACGCAATCATCTTCGCAGACCCCATCGCCTGAGTAGAACAACCTAACATACTTCCTCTTTCTCGAATCCACGACTATCTTAACGTGGTAACCGAACGACTTGACTTCACCATGATTGACCTTAATAGCCGTTACTACGAAATCGCTGCTTTGGTGTATATAACCATTCGTAGCAGCGGTGCACTCAACGAAAGGCGTTGAAGAAAGTGCTTGGCAAAGCGAAGGATCAGGGCTTATGATAGAGATCTTAGCTTCACTGCGATGTTTATCGACGTTATGAATCTGCATCCACAGGGATTGCAGCAGTGGAAACAATCCTAGGAAGTGATCTCCGTGAAGATGACTCACTGCAATGATTTTGATCTTGCTAAGACCGAGCCCCGCTTCTTGAAGCCTAAGCTGTGTTCCTTCGCCTACGTCTAGCAACATAGCTTCCTTTAAACCGGCTATCGCTATCGCAGGAGCAAACCTAGAGATGCTAGGGATGGCCGCTGCGGTGCCTAAGAATACTAGGCAAGGTTTCCTCAAAGCCTCTTCACCACGTACACAACCCTAGTGAGCGATGAATGTACATATTGAAGCACCCTATCCTCGACCTTCACTTCGCCCTTAACTTCGAGTTCTCTCAGTTTTGTTGATACCGAGCCATCTATCGATACTGGAACAGCAAAAACTATCCTCCTACCTCTCTTAACCAGCTCCACAGCTTCATCTAGGAAGTGCATGATTAAGTTGCGTAGGTCGTACCTCTGCGGAATAGTCATTCTACCATATGGAGGATCCGTTGAAATACCGTCAAACGATTGCGATCTGAATGGCTGTTGCGCCGCATCCATCACAAGAGTATCGCAGTAATGATCGAGGTTGTAGCCGCGAACGTTAACGATAGATGCCTCAACCATCCTACGATCTATATCCCCACACACAATTCTAATACCCTGAATCCCTGCTTCCAAAGCGAATCCCCCTACCCCGCAAAAGGGATCTAACAAGACCTCGTGTTTTCTCGAACTGACGGCTGCTAAGTTGACGAATACCCTAGCTAACCACGGAGTCATCGTTCCGGGTAGGTAAACTGGTCTCTTTTGAGGAGAACGCGCAGAAAACCTCCTCTCACGACCGGGCTTCACAAATACGTAGATTAGTAAATGCCCGTTCACGAACACCAAAGCGATGTTCGACGACGGATTGAACTTCTTCTTCGCTTTCAGCTCATCATACACCTTTTTGGTTAGATCCTTAGCAACGCTTCTAACGCTCTCAACTCTACCAACAACCAAACCTTCTCTGTTGACGACGTTAATGATATCATCTGTGTTCAGATCCCCGATGTACACAAGTCTTCCTATCTCCTTGATGAGCGCAGCTCTCTTAGCTATGAGATCAGCATCTCGTTCGGATAGCTCCATTATCAAGAATTCCCCTATCTCCTTCAAGATCTTGCAGCTCAGACCCTCTCCTTCGATAATCGAGAGAAGCTCCGCTTTAGCTAACCGGAGGTTCTCTAAAGACAATCTAGCGACATATACAGCCATAGAGTGCTTAACCCTACTACGAGGTTAGCGCAGTAATTGATTGAGCACAAGCTCCGATATATCGACTTCGGTAAGCCATCTAGGTTTAACGTTTCTCTCAATAGTGTTAGCTGTAACTAGAGCATCTATGCCCACCGAATCCAATTTCTCGACAGCTTTCCCGACGAGGAGAGCGTGAGTGATTATAGCGATAACCTTGGATGCCCCCGCTCTATACAGCTGCTCAACGGCTTTCGCGAGAGTGCCTCCGGTACTAACTATGTCGTCCACGATTGCTACTCTAAGACCCTTAACGTCGAGTTGTTTCTCCTTCACACTTATCTCTCCCGTAACCCTATCCCTGAACTTCTCGAGATTATCAAAGCCTACACCCAGCTCATTAGCCAGACACCTCGCTCTCTCAATAGCGCCTTTATCAGGGGCTAGAACGAAATCCACTTTCAGTCCGAGCTTCTTTACCATGTAGCCATGTGGCACGATATTAACAACGTTTTTACCTAGATACTCCAGCGCTTGCTTAGAATGGGAATCCACAACAACGATCTTATCACAGTATCTCGAAAGGAGTTGGTATAACACACTAGCGCTTACGGGTTCTCCCTTAAGAAACCTCTTATCCTGTCTTCCATATGCTTGGTACAGGATTGCGAGGTCGATACTGGGAACTCCTAGACCCTTAAGCGCGTCTAGAGCTAAGTAGAGTTCCACTAGCTTGCTGTCCTGATTCGGGTACAGAGATGCTACAACTATGCAGCGCTCACAACCCACACCTT
Source organism: Desulfurococcales archaeon (assembly GCA_027037025.1). Lineage (GTDB taxonomy): Archaea > Thermoproteota > Thermoprotei_A > Sulfolobales > Ignisphaeraceae > JAADCV01. The sequence goes on from JALWBS010000014.1 coordinate 2,691, forward strand.
CTATTCGTAGGTACTGCTCTCCGTCTGGAAACACCTTGCTCGTTGGAACCACGGTACCCACGTTGATGTTGCGAAGGGCTTCTCTAAACGATGATGGGACTCCGCTAAGCACAACAATCTTAACCATTCTCGAACCCGTGGCTCTATCGTTGCAGCAGATATAATAACCTTGATCTTAATAGTGACGGGGTTAGCATGGATGTGTATCTAGGTTCCATACTACTAATGAACTGCGACTCCGTACCACTCTCAATCAACTTTGCTGGGGGCCTAGCCATGGTATTCAACTTCGTTGGGTGCCCAATTGCTTGCGAAGACTGTCCATGGAGTGCTAACCTCGATCCCTGTTCGGCTAAGGTTCTGCATTGGGATCCACGATACTCGCATTTGATTAAGAGCATTATGCCCGATGCCGTGGTTCTCCACGGCGCGGAGCCCTACCTATCGACTACTTCAATCACCATCGCCTACGCTGCCAAGAGCTTAGGGATCCCGCTCATAGTTAAGGTACTTGGTCGAAATTTGGGCAAGGTTCTGCGCAACAAGTTGATGGACTACGTAGATCTGCTTCTGTTGGAAATCGTGGCCTTTGACGACCTGCTGGGGATATTGATCTTCGGGGATCGCGTGAAGGATGTAGAGACGGAGTTGTTACTAGTTGTTCGTAGACCCGAGGAAGCGCTGGAGATGCTGAGAAACGCGTTGAACATACCTCGGAAGCCGTTATCAATAGTGGTAGTGAGTAGCGATGTCGACCTGATTAAGATGCTGAACGTCTTTAAAGAACTTCGAGATCTAGGGTTCGCACTCCTTAGCGATCCAACAAATCCTAGTGCAGAGCTTGCATCAATATACTGCCCTATCTGCGGTGCTCCTATCGTAGCACGACACAGTGGTGTCGTGTATAAGCTGAGGATGGATCAGCGCGGCAGATGCCATGTCTGCGGATATCCTGTCGCTCGTTACCGTGCACATCGCTTTATAAAGTTCCCCGTGAACGAGGTGTTGGCTTAGAAGCTCACGCTTTATCGTTATTAAGACCTTGTACTGAGACCTTAAGCGGAGGTGGTAATGTACTTCGTAATAATACTTGGTCCTGCTGGGTCAGGGAAAAGCTACTTAACTAAGGCGCTCAGCGATTGGATGAAGGACCATGGAATGGACGTTGCTGTGCTAAACCTTGATCCTGCGGCGGAATGGTTGCCCTATACACCTGATGTCGATGTACGAAACTACATCACATCAAGTGAGGTTATGAGGAAGTTCAACCTCGGCCCTAACGGTGCGTTGATAGCGTCCGTTGACCTAATCATTAATTACGTGGACGATATCAGAGGCGAGATCGAGAGTACCTCTCCTAACTACGTGGTTGTCGATACCCCAGGACAGATGGAGATTTTCGCCTTCAGAGCTTCAGGCAAGCTCATCGTCGATCGACTCACGAAAGGTTATCGACGCGTCTCAGTATTCTTGGTAGATTCCTACCTAGCTACCCGTGCCTCAGCATTACTATCGATGCTGTTCCTATCTTTATCCAGTTCTCTATACCTCCAGATACCTCAACTAACAATTCTAAGCAAAGCTGATGTACTTAGCGAGAAAGATCTCGAACGGATCAAGGAATGGATTGAGAACCCCTCTGCCTTCGCTTACGAGGTATCTAAGGAGCTGAGGGGGTTCATGGGAGCCATAGACTACGTCTCGCTAATCGAGGGCCTGCTTGCTCCGATATCGAGCGAGTTACTACCCGTATCCTCCGTAAGCGAAATCGGTATAGATAGTCTGTACGCAGCCATCCAAAGGATCCTCGCGGGAGGAGAAGACTTCTTAACTGAAGAACCTAGCGAAGTGTTATAACCTCGTTCGCATTCACACCACTACGGTGAATGCATGCCGCAAAACACGGAGCTAGACATACATGCCGAGATCGGTAGATTACGCGAAGAACTTAGAGAGCTTTTAGCGGTACGTGAAGAGTACCTATCCAAGTTGAATGAAGTTAGGGATAGAATAGC
>JALWBS010000015.1 GCA_027037025.1 Desulfurococcales archaeon
TAACTATGGTTGTCGCTCCTACCCTATCCACAGCCCTAGACTCGTGGATATGGCCGCAGAGGCATAGCAGAGGTACCTTATCCTCAATGAACTTTCTAAGAGCTTGCGACCCTACGTGCATAGATCCCTGCGCTAAGTCACACGCTGTGCCGTAGGGAGGTGTGTGGCTCACGACTATAACTGGTCCTCGCTTAGCTGCTTCGATCCATAGCTTGTCCAGCACTTTCCCTATGTGATCCTCGCTCAGTTCGAATACGGTGCGGAACGGTGTGGGGGTCGAACCTCCTATGCCTATGAATGAGTAGCCTCGGTAAACAGCGACTCTCTCATGTATCACCTCTACGATGCTGCTCTGCTTACCGAGGTATGCTCGAGGATTATCCATGTTTCCCGGCACAACGAAACTCTTAACGCCCTTCCTCTCTAACTCATCGAATAGGTAATCGACATCGTTAGGATTCGAGTATGGAGCAGCGTCTCCGCAGAACACAATCGCATCCACATCGATAACCACGTCAAGCACTTTCCTTAGCATATCCTTGGCTCCGTGAGCATCGCTTATCGCAAGTATCCTAAGGCTCATCACTCTCCCTGCAGCTTTAAGAAAAGCGTCGTACTTTTAGCTGCTTCTACACCATCGACGAACAGCGATGTTGTTACTGACGCTGAGATGGATGTGGTGCTCTCGATGCACGATTCGATGAGTATCGAGCTGGGCTCTGAGACCTGTCTCACGAAGTTGATGAACGTGTTCATAGCTACGTACCTCTGTACTTCAGGTAAGCTGGCTATTGCGTACTCCGAAGCTATTACGCACAGCGCTGCTAGCGAAGCCCCGTGAAGCAGTCCCTGATCACTTAGCAGCTCTTCGATGCTCGACGATATCTCTATCCTTACGCATCCGTTCTCGAAGGATACCTGAGCGTTCTCTAAAACCCTGTGAAAGATGCGGGGGTGCGCAGCCATGTTCCATTCACCTCCTGAAGTACTTCTCTAGCGAGGTAGTTGGTCTCGGGCTCAAGCTCTTAGCATCTATGAATCTGAACCCCTCTTTCAGCAACGCTGTCTTAGCATCTTCGCTGAGGGAGGGAGCTACGAGGACTCCCTCAACGCTCATCCCCTGGGATCTGTAGTACTCGACATACCTCTTCAGCTGAGCGACAGCAGCTATACCGGCGCGCTCATTCTTTACTTCTACAACGATCAGCGTGCCATCCTTCCTACGCAGCAAAACGTCTACCTTTCCATAGGGTGTAGCAACGTCTCTCCCCACGAGCTGAGCATCGGGGTGAACGATCTTCGGGTTCGAGATGAGGATCCGGACCAGATCCTCCTCGGTGCCTATCACGAGGAGCTTCGTTTGCGCAAGCCTGCACGCCTTAGCGAAGTGAACTCGCTTAAAGTCTACGATAACCTCCTCGCGTGGATTCATCCTTATGCTCCTTAACCGCAGTGATTGTCCAACGCATTCGAATACGACGTGAGCTCCGGGAGGTTGCCAATTCAGAGGCTCTCTCTTGCATGACTCGTGGATTAGCAACGCTCCATCTAGCTTGACTATTATCAGCCTCGTACCTAATGGGGCGTGCGAAGCCGCTCTTCCGTAGTACTCGACTTCGATATCCCCAACCATTATGATCACTCTTCCTTGCTTGATCGAGTTCAGCTCTTTGGAGATCTCATTGCAAGGCTTCTCCACATCTACATCTACACAAACCTCAGCGTTTTGCGAGGGCATCGCCGATCACGTTCTTCAGTTTTTCGACCACGAGCTCCACATCCTCGGTTGAGTAAAGGGTTAGCGATGCAGCTTCCCTATGACCTCCGTAGAACGACGCGCCTAGGTTCTCGGCTATGGCTTTGCAAAGCTCTAGAGCTCTGCCCTCGGGGGATCTAACGGTTATCACGATCTTGCCCTCCTCGCCACGGATTACGACTATGGGTCTGTGATGCTTCTTTGCGAACTCGGATGATGCGATGCCGAACATGCCGGCGTAGATAAGAGATTCGGCTGCGGTGAAGGCAACTATGTACCACCCATGGACTTGGATGGATTTTCTTTCGAGGTTCTTAACCAACATGTTGAGGAGCCACTTACCTCTTCTGTACTTCTGCTCGATTTCGTTATCATTCCAAACCTCCGCACCCTCGATGATCCTAGCTACGGTTCGATAGTACGTGTTGCTATCGGTGGGATCCAGTGCTAGAGCTATCTTTAGTCTATCAGCGATTTGCTTCACCACCTCGTTGCAGCTCTCACCGCCTTCGCAGACGTTTGCTACCTCTACGAGTTCACGTTCGTAAGGATTGAGATCCCTTATCATTGTGGCTAATACCGCTGGCGTCGAGAGCGTATGCCTCCAGAAAATCTTCACGTTCTTCTGCTTCGAGATCTCGTTGATGACGTGCTGCGAGGATACGTGGTGATCAACTATGGTCACGTTTTTATCTCTGAGGTTGTTCTTGATGTAGCTAACGAGGTCGTCGTTGAGAGCGAGATCTAGGATCACCACCTCTTCAAGGTTCTCGATGCCTACGCTCTTGATGGCTGAGTCGAGGTCTCTGACGATTCGCCACGGCTGAGAGAATCTCATGACTAGGTTCCTGGGATAGTAATCCATTAGAAAACGTCTTATGTATAGACCCGCAGATATCACGCCGTCGCAATCTCCATGGAAAACGACGAGAGCTTTCATAGTGCACGCCTTCGCGTTCTTGTCCAGATACATCAATGTATTACTGAGGAGTAAAACTGTGTTGAAGCTATCTAAAGTGGTGTGCGGAAGCGGTCTTAGGGTAAGAGTGAGGCATGAGGAGCACGCCTTCGGAATTCCGAAGAGCTATGGAGTATCTTAGGAAGCAGAAGTACCACTTGATAGGTGGGCATAGCGCGGTCAAGAAGTGTTACTGGGTGCATAAAGCGCTTGTTGAGCATCGCTTCTGCTACAAGGCGAAGTTCTACGGGATCGAGTCCCATAGATGCGCGCAGTTTTCCCCCGCCGTGCTATGGTGCTGGAATAGGTGTCTACACTGCTGGAGGTATAGACCCGGTGATAGGGGTATATGGTCCGAGGTGATGATGGAGCGGGTGGATGACCCTAGGTACATAGTCGATATGGTCATCGATGAGCATAGGAGAACCGTTAGCGGGTATAAGATGTTTGCTACCGTTGATCGGAGGATGTATGAAGAGGCTCGTAATCCTAAGCACGTGGCAATAAGCTTAACTGGCGAAGCTACTCTGTACCCCATGCTGGACGACCTCATAAGGGAGTTCCATCGAAGGGGCATGACAACGTTTCTGGTAACTCGTGGAGTGAGGCCCGAAGTTGTAGCTAACCTCGATGAGGAGCCTACACAGCTTTACGTATCGATAGAGGCTTATGATGAGGGTAGCTACGCATACTTCAACAACCCGTTATCGCCTAGGCTATGGAGACGCACCTTGGAGCTCCTAGAGCTGTTACCGAGCTTCACGTGCCCCACAGTCATAAGGATAACTGTTGTTAAGAGCTTCAATATGAACGATCGCGCAATCAGGGAGTGGGCACGTATTCTTCGCATCGCTGAACCGACGTTCATAGAGGTCAAGGCGTACATGCATATAGGTGGCTCTATCGAGAGGCTGAAGAGAGACGATATGCCTAGCCATAGCGAGGTGAGGGAGGTGGCCGTGAAGCTCGCTGACGAGCTCTCATACAACGTTGCTTCCGAGAGCAAGCCTAGCCGTGTTGTCTTGCTTACGAAGCTGAGAGGGCCTATCGTAAGGTACGGGAATCCTCCGATAAGCTGGTCGGATCCGGACTATGGTGATGAGTACTCGGGTGAGTATGGGGAGCTCGATAAGGTCGTGTAGCGCTTAGCGCCTTGCGCTTTAAAGCGATGCGCAGCTAGAGGATACGTGGGCTGCTTGTATTGCAAACGAGGGTGTGGGTGGATAGCGGCGGAGCGATAGTGTTCGGCGATGTGTGCGTGGATGGTCACGTGGATGGGTGCGTGTATAGGGTAGTGACCCATGTTCATCACGATCACATCGTTAGGCTTGATCGAAGCGCGGTGGAGTCTAGGTACGTTCTCGCAACTCACATAACGCACGAGCTTCTGGAGGAACTGGGGCTGTACGTACCCAAGAGGAAGAGGATTGCGCTAGGCTACGGCGATAGGATGTGCGTAGACGATGTCTGCATAAAGCTTGATTACGCACACCACATACCCGGATCATCGCAGGTAGTCATAGAGAGTAGATCGGGAACCTATGCGTACTCAGGGGACTTCAAGAGCGTTGGCGATAAGACCAAGCCTCCTACGGGCGTCGACATCTTGGTAGTTGATGCGACGTACGGGGATCCCGCGTTCAAGAGACCGCCGGAGGATGTCATCATTGGAGAGCTCGTGAAGCTCGTTAAGACGCTACTGACCAAAGGACCTGTATCGATATACGCTTACTATGGGAAGGCTCAGGAGGTTATGCTGATGCTGAGAGAGTACGGTGTTGATGCGCCGTTCATTGCAAGCTCGAAGCATTGGAGAATAGCTCGCAGGTTGGAGAAGTTTGGGTACGTAATCAAAGACCTCGTATTGGATGGTAGTCGGGAGTCCCACGAGATCCTTAGGGATGGATGGTACATAAAGTTCGAGCACTTCTCAAAGTATCGATGTGTACGTAACGGGTCGCCTAGCCAGAGCCACATACTCTTGACGGGATGGCTATTCCACACACCCATCAGAGCCGTTGGTAAGAACAAGTGGATTGTTGCTTTCAGTGACCATGCGGATTTCGAGGAGCTCATACTATACGTCGATCTTTCGAGACCGAGGAGGCTAATAGTGGATTCTTCAAGAGGGGGAGTAGTGGCTAAGAGATTCGCTGAGTACGTTGACAGAGTACTGGGGATACATGCCGAAGCACAGCCTTAGCCCCCTTAAGAAGATTTTTAAAAGCTCTGTAAAGAACAAAGTCTGGCACGGACATGTAGGCTAGGTGTCGGGTAATGGAGTACGTGTACGCCGTGCTGCTACTTCATTCAGCTAAGAAAGAGGTGACTGAGGAGAACGTTAGAAAGGTTCTGGAAGCAGCTGGAATAGCTGTTGACGATGTTAGGCTCAAAGCGTTGGTGGCTGCGGTTAAAGAGATAAACATAGACGAGGTTATTAAGAGCGCTGCTGTTGCACCAGCAGTCGCTCCGGCGGTTGCTCCAGCTGGTGTTGCTCCGGCTCAACAACCTTCTGAAGAGAAGAAGGAGGAGAGAGAAGAAGAGGAGAAGAAAGAAGAGACCGTAAGCGAAGAACAACTAGCAGAAGGACTAGCAGCATTATTCGGATAGCAAACCCTAGTTTTACAGCTGCAACTCAACACAATGTTTTTACGTTTACTCTAAGATGGTGAGCAGACTAATGGAGAAAGGCATTCCCTGTCGAAAGCTTGAAGAGCTAGGCTTCAAGAAGTATAGGTGTAAGGTGTGTGGTTCAGTATTCTGGAGCAAGGTTCCCCGAGAGACGTGTGGAGATGCTCCATGCGAGAGGTATAGGTTCCTCGATATTGGATGTAGAAGGCTCGGCTACGAAGAATCTATGAAAGAGTTCCTGCAGTTCTTCGAGAGAAATGGTCATAAAGTGATTGATCCTAGGCCTGTGGTGGCTAGGTGGAGAGAGGATCTATACCTAACCATAGCAAGCATTGTCCTCTTTCAACCTCACGTAACTTCGGGAATGGTTCCACCACCCGCAAATCCTCTAGTCGTTGCTCAGCCATGTATTAGGCTTGAGGATATCGACAACGTTGGGTTGACCATGGGTAGGCACTTAACGAACTTCATCATGGGGGGTCACCACGCCTTTAACTACCCGGACAAATGGGTTTACTGGATAGACGAGACGGTTGATTACGCGTACCGCTTCTTCGTCGAGGATCTCAGGGTTCCTGAAGAGGAGATAACGTTCAAGGAATCCTGGTGGGAGGGGGGAGGTAACGCGGGTCCTGCTTTTGAGGTTGCTATCGGTGGTCTCGAGGTCGCTACGCTGGTATTCATGCAGTACAGCGTTGAGAATGGGAAGTACTTGGAGATGCCTATAAAGGTCGTCGATACGGGCTATGGAATCGAGCGAATAGCTTGGCTAGCCAGTAAGGGGGTCACAGCTTTTCACGTTATATACGGTGATCTAGTGCATCACTTCTTCGTGAAGCTAGGCGTTGACGAACCCTCAGAGGATATTCTAAGAGCGGCTCTTGTCGAGAGCTACGGAGTTGATAGCGTTGAAGATCTAGCTGAGAAGGTATCGAGAGATCTTGGGGTGAGTAGCAAAGAAGTGGCATCGATGCTTAGGAGAGCTGTTGAGGTCTTCTCTCTGCTAGACCTAACCAAAACTATAGCGCTCATGCTAAGCGATGGCGTTGTACCTTCGAATAGTGGAGAGGGTTACTTAGCTAGGCTCGTCATAAGGAGAGCTCTTAGGAAGATCTCTGCACTAGGGAGCGATGTTAAGCTTGGAGAGTTGGTCGATCTGCAGATTGAGAAGTGGTACCACCTGTTCCCTAGAATGGGTAAGATGAGAAGTTACATCCTAGAGGTTCTCGATATTGAGGAGGAGAAGTTCCGCGAGATCATCAAATCCCTACCACAGATAGCTAAGAAGTTCTTAAAGAAGCAACCTAGTTTAGAGGATCTAGTTGAGCTATACGATTCTCGTGGAGTTCCCCCAGACATGCTCGCCGAGTACCTGAGGAAAGTTCATGGGATAGCCATTGATGTGCCGAAGAACTTCTACTCCATGGTTGCGGCTAGACACGCTAGAACTCCTCTCGCTAAGAAGAGCGAGAAAGCGAGGCTCCCCAACGAAATCGTTGAGTGGACAAAGAACTTTCCTCCGACGAGAAGGTTATTCCACGAGGATCCCTATCTAAGAGAGTTCCGTTCCAAGGTCCTTGGCGTCCTGGGCAACTACGTGGTTCTCGACGCCACTGCGTTCTACCCAGAAGGTGGAGGGCAGCTAGGAGATACTGGTGAGATATGTTACGGAAGTGAGTGTGTTAAGGTGGTGGATACCCAAAAGGTAGGCGATGTCGTTGTGCATGTTGTTGAGAGACCGATATCCATAGCTCCAGGAGCTGAAATCGTTGGTAAGGTGGATTGGGAACGTAGATACAGGTTGATGAGGCATCACACGGCAACGCATCTACTGCTCGGCGCCCTTAGGAAAGTTCTAGGGGAACACGTATGGCAAGCCGGAGCCGAGAAGACGCCTACGAAGGCACGTCTAGATGTGACCCACTACAAGATTCCATCGGTTGATGAGTTGAAATCCATCGAAAAGCTGGTCAACGAAATGATAACTAAGGGTATCCACGTAGTCACGAAAGAGCTTGATAGGAATGAGGCTGAGGAACGCTACGGCTTCGTTATTTACCAAGGTGGGGTCCCGCAAACCGCTAGGATTAGGATAGTGGAGATCCCTGGATGGGATGTCGAAGCCTGTTTCGGAACCCATGTTAAGAACACGTCGGAGCTAGGAGGATTTCACATCGTAAACGTTGAGAAGATAGCAGATGGAGTAGTTAGGTTCGAATACGTTGCTGGCACAGCGTTGATAGATTACGTCAGCGAATTAGAGCAGAAGCTCAGCGATATTGCCACTGCTGTAGGTTCCTCTAAACGCGAGGTTGCCGACAAAGTTCGGTCAATGGTTGGAGAACTTAGGAATGCAAACTCGTTGCTCAAGGCCTATAGAGATCTCATTGTTAGGGAAGTGACTTCGAAAGCTAGCTACGAGGCGAGGGACTACGTTAGTGGAACGAAGATTTTTGTATACAAGCTCCCTGTAAAGGATTACAGACTAGCTAACATGATATCTAGAGAGCTCACGCAGAAGATACCTCGTCTAATAGCCTTCGTTCTAGCACCCCATGAAAAGGGATGCTACGTGGAGATATCCCTAGGTAAGGAAGCGGCATCGCTCGTAGATGCGAGGTCGATAATCAAGGAACTTGCCAAGCGCTTACCTATTAAGGGAGGTGGTAAGCATGATCATGTCACGGCAATAGCTGAGGTGCCGATGACCGAGTTCGTCAACGTACTCGAAAAAGCGTTGAGCACTGATTTAATTAAAGCTTCTTAACTCCCCCAGCACCATAGCTGTGAGGGATGGGCCCGTAGCTCAGCCAGGATAGAGCGCCGGCCTTCTAAGCCGGTGGTCCGGGGTTCAAATCCCCGCGGGCCCGCCACACAACCTCTGGTGAATAAACAATGTTGTTGGAGGTGATCGATAAAGAGAAGGAGACTTCGTTCGTCATCGAGGTGCGCGATGAGTACGTAGAAGCCGTGTCTCGAGTCGTGCCATTCAAGTCGACGGCGAAGACGTGGAAAGAGGAAGTGTACTTCGAGACGCCCATAGCTTCGCTTGCAGGCACCGAGGTACGTAGGGTTGAAAGAGGTAGGGTCTACTTCTGGCCTCCCGGTAGAGCTATGTGTATGTTCTACGGTTTGAGCCAGATATACACACCTGGAATCGAGATAGGAACCCTCGTGGATCCTCCAAATAGACTCGTAAACGTTAGCGATGGGGACGAAGTTGAGGTCGTTGAACACCGCATCTCGAAGGAGTTGAGTGATATCGCGGATCGCTTATCAGGAGAAGGGTTCCGTGTTGCGACACCTCTCGATCAAGGTGTTAGGGTTGTGACCGCGTTGAAGGTCATAAGCGGTGACGAGATTAGGTTAACCATATTCGTCGAGGACTACGGTGTGCACGTTGAGAGCGAAGCGTTGGCGAAGTATAGCTCGAACCTATCCGACTTAATTCACCTAAATAAGTTGAAGAGAGTCGTAGAATCTCTCACAGACATGGCTAGACTCGATGTATCCGAAGAAGAGTACGTAGTTGTGACGGCGTGTGGTGACAGGAAGGAGGTTGCTGAGCTAGTCAACGAGGTAGCTAGGGCAACGTGGTTAGTAAAAAGAAGCTTGTTTTACTAACTCAACTCGATGGGTTTTCCACTTCGAAAACTCTTCCAGCACGCTTCGGCGATCTCCACCGCCTTCACCCCATCATTAACTGTGATGCCCGGTTCTCTATCCTTTACTATACTATCTACGAAATCTCTTAACTCGTTGATGTATGCTTCGTAGAACCGCTTTTCGAACCACGGAATCCCTTCAAATGTGATGCCCTTTTCTGTGCCCACTGCCGATAGGTTATCCACTGGGTTACCGATGAACACCGTTCCATGCTCGCAGTACACTTCGGTTCTAAGATCGTATCCGAACGCATTCCTCCTAGCGCCGTGTATAAAGCCCTGAGCCCCATTTTCGAAGCGTAGAAGTATTGATACTACGTCTAGATCACCTCTAGCCTTTATTTCTTCAGAGATGTAGTTGCCTCCAACCACGTACACTTTCCTCACCTCGCCGACGATCCACCTAGCGATATCGAAGTCGTGGGATAGCTGATCGAGGAATATCCCTCCGCTTAGCTTAGGATCGGAAGCCCATCCTGGCGGGGGTTGGGGATCGCGTGCTATGCTTAGAAACGCTATGACTTTGCCTAGCTCTCCGCTCCTAACTATCTGCTGAGCCCTTGCGTAGTACCTATCGAATCTACGCATGTACCCAACCATGAACTTAAGCTTCGTCTTCTCTACGTACCTAGCTATCTCCTTAGCATCTCGGAGGTTAGGGGCCAGAGGTTTCTCTACGAACACATGCTTTCCAGCTTCTAGCGCTTTGATACACATGTCTTTATGTAGATGCGTTGGGGTTGCTATGACAACGGCATCGACATCCTTATCCCTTAGCGCATCGTCTAGGTTCGTGTAGTACTTCACACCGAGCTTGGTAGCTACGTCTCTAGCTAACGACTCTATAACGTCGCAGACAGCTACAAGCTTAGCGTTCTCCACTCTGTAACGCAGTAATTCGGCGTGGAGCCTACCAATCCTTCCAAGCCCAACTACCAAGAATCCAACGGGTTTCAAGGTCATACAGCCCCGCTTAGGAATAGCTGGAATGCGCGTAGCAACACCGTCTCGGCAGTAGCCAGCACTTCCTGAGGTGTTTGATCGGCTTCAGGCTTCACTTCGAAGCTTATGGCTCCTCGATAACCGATGTCGTTAAGGACTGCAAGTAGCTTAGCAACCTCTTTCTCCGTATTGAGAGCTCCCTTCCTATAGAAGCCGGGGTGCCAATCTAGGAGCTTATCATCGACTTTCTTAGCGCAGCCTATGTGTATATGACCCAGCAGATCTGGGTAGCTCCGCAAAATCTCCGGATCTTCATCTAGTAGTGGTGAGTGGCTGAGATCCCACATTATGTATACGTTCGTGTAGTTCTGCCTAACCCTCTCGACTACCTTCGCTGCGAGCGATAGCGGGCCTATAAGTCTCCTCTTATCCTTGTCGTAGTCGAAGGTTTCTAAGTATACGTTCATCCTATACTGAGCAGCGACCTCAGCGAGCTCTGAGAGCGTCTTCTCGAGGGATCCCAAAGCTCTATCCCTATCGTTTTCAGGAACCGTGGGGCCCGAGCACAGAGCTACTGCAACCATCCCTCGTTCTCCGGCACGTCGAGTCTCCTCGATGAGTCTCTCCGAAGCTTTCCTACGCTCCTCCTCGTTGAGGGCATTCGGATTAATGCCTCGGACCAGAACTTCCGGTTGTAGCGCAAGTGCGAAGCTTTTGTATCCTACGTACTGAGCAATTTTCTTCCACTCCTCGTCTCTCATCGGAGCCACTTCGTACAGGTCGAGGATCGGGTCATGAACGATTTCCAGCACCTTATCCCCTGCACCCTCATCACTCTTAAGGAGCTCGGGATAGAGCATGAATACTACTACACCGATTTTCCACGGAAACCTGGCTACCACTTCAACACCCTTCTTTAAGATCCCAGCGTAGAGCAAGGCACAGCCCCAGCTCTGTAGCTATGCCAAGGTTAAGTGCTTGGAGGCTCTTTAGTAAACGTAGAAATTATGCGGATCAACTATGTGAATAACAACATATTCTAGCAAATGTACCTCGAGTGTTATCGCTACCACTCAGCGTGGATGAGCGAGTTGCAAGGCTCTTCCAATGCTGATTCGGATGACGTTGTCTAAGATTTCGTTTTTGCGATATCACTCGGAGAGAATAATTCTTCGCTATCTCGTCTCTAACCCCGAGGTGCTGAGTCCGTGCCCAAGGATAAGATGCTGGCGCTTCTTCTCGATGCAGACTTCGCGCCTCGAAGCGGCTATAAGATATCTGAGGCGGAGCTCAAAACGCGCAAGGTTAAGGATGGCAACAAGGTTTGGAGGAACCCTCGCATCAAGCTGGTTGAGAAGAGCGTTCCTAAGCCTCGGGAAGGAGAGGTTTTGATAAGGGTTAAGGCGTGTGGTATTTGCGGAAGCGATGTGCATATGGTGGAGACGGATAGCGAAGGCTACATGATATACCCCGGGCTTACGCGATTACCCGTCGTAATAGGTCACGAGTTCGCGGGAATCGTTGAGGAGGTTGGCCCCGGGGTCAAGAACGTTAGACCCGGGGACCTAGTGACATCGGAGGAAATGCTGTGGTGTGGGATATGCGATGTCTGTCGCATGGGCTTCGTGAACCACTGCATTAGGCTCAACGATCCATCAGATCTCGAATTCGGAGAACTGGGCTTCACACACGACGGCGCTATGGCGGAGTACGTCGTGGTTCACGAAAGGTACGTGTGGAAGATCAACAGCCTTGTTGAGAGGTATGGAAGCGATGAGAAGGCGCTGGAGGCGGGGAGCCTCGTAGAACCAACCTCTGTGGCTTACCACGCGATGTTTAACAGGGCTGGAGGCTTCAAACCAGGTGCGTACGTTGTCGTGTGGGGAGCTGGACCCATAGGCTTAGCCGCCATACAGCTGGCTAAGGCAGCTGGCGCGGGCAAGGTCATAGCTTTCGAGATAAGCCCTGTAAGAAAGGATCTGGCTAAAAGCGTTGGGGCGGACTACGTGTTCGATCCTCTAGAGCTTAAGAAACGAGGTGTTGAACCGTGGGAGAAGATACTCGAGGTCACTGAGGGATACGGAGCGGATATGCACGTTGAAGCTGCGGGGGCTCCTACCGAGACCTTCCCACAGATGCAGAAAAGCTTGGCTATAGGGGGCAAGGTGGTGTGGATAGGTAGAGCTCCTCAAGAGGTTCCGATATACTTCGAGATCTTCCAGGTGCGTAGAGCCCAAGTATTTGGGAGCCAAGGTCATTCTGGTTGGGGAACGTTTAGAAACGTGATAAGGTTGATGGCTGCCGGAAAGATAGATATGACCAAGATAATCACTAGCCGGTTCAAGCTCAGCGAAGCTCTGCAAGCTTTTGAGAGGGCTAAGAAGAGGATAGATGGTAAGATAACGATCAAGCCCTAATCGTCTACTCTTTTCTCCACGCTTTTCAACGGTGAAAACATTGTATCTGGGACGCGTACCGCATCCAGCCTTCGGCATCAGGATCCCGGAAATCGTTGTTGATCCAATACTGCAAGCTGCTAAAGACGTTGGTACCTACGTCACCCTCATGCTTTCATACAATAGAGAGACCGCTCCAAAGAGGGTGATCGAGTCCGGTGAACCTAAGTACATGTACATGGGCCACAGCGGTACGTCCATAGCTGACTACATCTCGTACGCTAAGAGTGGTGCACGTAAATACGCGGTTGTAGTCGAGATCGAGGCGGATCACGTATCGATTATGAGGAGCGTTGAGAGAGCTATTAAAAGGATAACGGGAGGGGGTTTCGAAGAGGGGTTGAGCGAGAAAGATATAGAGTTCTCCCTCAAATACATCAGGGAGGAACTCGAGGAAGCGCGCGATGCGGGTGGCGTGGATTTCATCACCATAGATACGTGCGAGCTCGTGGATCTGACAATTGATAGGCTTAGAGATGACGAGGTTCTGAGTAGGTACGAAGAGCTCGATGATGGTGTGAGAAGGGAGCTCGAAAGAGTTTACTTAGACAGAAAGTTTGTGCTGGCATCTCGGAACATTGTTCTCGAGCTAAAATTCGATCGCGTGAAGTTGGCTAGGTGTGCGTTAAAACTGTTGAGAAGCGTTGAGTACAGTCTCCGGATTAGAGAGATCGCTGAAGAGATTCTGGGTCGACGCATCGGAACGGAGATAGCGTTCGATGAACTTCCAGGTGAGACGGATGAGCATGAACTGTTCTTTTACCTTAACGAGCTCCGAAGAAGAGGCGTCATGCCGGACTTCGTGGCTCCCAACATAGGGTTTAGGAAGAGGGAGGACTACGATAAGCCCCTTACGAAGCTGTACAGAAAGCTGAGGGCTTTACATACCGTAGCTTCGTCGATGGGCTGCTACATCTCCATACATTCTGGAAGCGGTGCTCATCCATACAGCGATAAGGGTTTCGGCGTTTGGCATGTTGTTAGAGAAGCAACGGATTCCATGGTTAAGTACAAGATGTCGGGAGTATTCATACAGCTAGCCCTGGAGGTAATGTCCAGGTTTCCTCGCTCATCCAAGCCTAGGAGGGTTTACGAGGAGATATACGATGCTGTGATAGACCATCTTAGGAAAGTCGTTGAGGAGCGTGGACCTCTCTATTCGAAAGCGTTGGAGGATATGCTGGCTAGATACCGCGGGTCTAGAGATCCTAGAGAGGATGTGTTCAGGCACTACTTCTTCGTATTTCAGTGCCTTAGAGATAGTAGGGGCGTGAGGTGGTTGCGGAATGCCGTCGTTGAGGTGTTCAACGAATCGGAGGATCTTAGGCGCGCTTACTCGAAGGAGGTCAAAGCACTAATTTACAGGCTCTGCAGAGCCCTGGGGTACGAGGGAACTGTGTACAGATACCCCCTAGGTACAGAAGGCGTGGGTGGTTGATCGTGGCATCTACTAGGGTAAGGATATGTACTCGTAGCATAGGCTGTGTCGAAGCGGAGCTATTCGATAGGTACAGCCCTAGAACGTACGAGGCGATTGTTGGATCGCTACCGATAGAATCCATAGCGTATAGGTGGGGTTGCGAGATATACTTCACGACACCTGTTAAAATGGGGGAAGAGAACCCGTTCGAGATCGTGGAGCCGGGAACGATAGCTTACTGGCCTCCAGGTAGAGCGTTGTGCATATTCTGGGGGCCTACCCCGGCGAGCAGGAGCCCGAATGAGATAAGACCAGCGAGCCCTGTTAACGTTGTTGGTAGGGTTCTCGTTAATCCGCAGATCTTCGATAAGGTTCCGGATGGCGATAGGATTAGAGTTGAGAGAGTTGGGTAGATCCCGAGTCTAACTAGGTTTAACGAAGCTTTATCCAGCGCCTCTACCGGAACACAATTTTTGATTCGTTGGAATCACAAAGGTTTTGACTATAGGAGATCGCCGTCTAGTGGTGAACTGCGTGTCTAAGCCTTTGAGTGAAAGATTTGGTAAACCCGTTCTGAATAAGTTCGGTAAGAAGATATACCTCGATCAAATGACGCTCAAAGAAATCGAAGAGCGCGTCAAGGAATGCGATATAGTCATCCTCCCCGTGGGATCTGTCGAGGCTCACGGACCCTTCGCCCCAGTAGGCGAGGATACACTGATAGGTGTTTCAATCGCTGAGAGGGTTGCTTACGAAACTGGTGTAACCGTCGCACCCCCGATATTCTACGGTAGCCACCCTAGCCATCACTATGGGTTGCGAGGAACTATACCTGTCAGAGCTA